>NZ_JBHVET010000037.1:0-24576 GCF_042802135.1 Kitasatospora sp. NPDC057512 | reverse complement strand
CACACCCGCGCGACCTCCTCGATCACGATCACCGTCGCCAGCGCGTCCGCCCCCGCACCGCCGTACTCCTCCGGCACGTGCACCGCGTGCAGGTCATTGCCCCGCAGCGCGTCCAACGCCTCCTGCGGGAACCGCCCCTGCTCGTCCACCTCCGCCGCGAACGGAGCGATCTTCGCCTCGGCCAGCGAACGCACCGCCTCACGGAGCATCCCGTGCTCCTCGGAGATCCGGAAGAGATCGAAGTCAGCCGCCCCTGCGCTGCCCGCCATGATGCCTGCCTCGTCGTTCAGTGACCGACGCCCGGTCGACGCCCGATCGAGGTCCGATCGACGCCCGGTGCGAGTCGAATCCGCGGTTAACTACCGTTCAGTAGAGATCCTAGGGCGCCGACCTGCGGCTGCCTAGCGTCCAGCGGCCGGCCCGTCGTTCACGTCCGCGCCCCGGGAACGACCGGCGGGGCGGCCCCTCCGGCGTGCAGGTGATCCCTGGGCGGTCCCGGCGGGCGGATAGCATCAGGGCATCCGTACTGGTCGCGTCCGCATCCAAGGAGAACCCGTGACCCTCCGCATCTCCGTGATCGGCACCGGCTACCTCGGCGCCACGCACGCCGCCGCGATGGCCGAGTTCGGCTTCGAGGTGCTGGGTCTGGACATCGACCCCGACAAGATCGCCATGCTGACCGCAGGGCGGGTCCCGATGTACGAGCCCGGGCTGTCCGAACTGCTGCTCAAGCACGTGGCCGGGCACGAGGGTTCGACCGGACGGCTGCGCTTCACCACCTCCGCCCAGGAGGCCGCCGAGTTCGGCGACGTGCACTTCATCTGCGTCAACACCCCGCAGCGCAAGGGCGAGTTCGCCGCCGACATGTCGTACGTCGACACCGCGCTGGACGAGCTCGCGCCGCACCTGACCCGCCCCGCCCTGGTGGTCGGCAAGTCGACCGTCCCGGTCGGCTCGGCGGCCCGGCTGGCCGAGCGGCTGGCCGCGCTGGCGCCGGTCGGCGAGGGCGCCGAACTCGCCTGGAACCCGGAGTTCCTGCGCGAGGGCTTCGCCGTGCAGGACACCCTGCGGCCGGACCGGATCGTGGTCGGCGCCCACAGCGAGCGGGCCGAGCGGCTGCTGCGCGAGGTGTACGCGGAGCCGATCGCGGCCGGGGTGCCGTTCATGGTCACCGACTACGCGACCGCCGAACTGGTCAAGGCGGCCGCCAACTCCTTCCTGGCCACCAAGATCTCCTTCATCAACGCGATGGCCGAGGTCTGCGAGGCGGCCGGCGCGGACGTCACCCAGCTCAGCAAGGCGCTCGCCTACGACGAGCGGATCGGCGGCAGGTTCCTCAACTCCGGCCTCGGCTTCGGCGGCGGCTGCCTGCCCAAGGACATCCGCGCGTTCATGGCCCGGGCCGGCGAACTCGGCGCCGACCAGGCGCTGACCTTCCTGCGCGAGGTCGACTCGATCAACATGCGGCGCCGCTCCCGGATGGTCGAGCTGGCCCGCGAGCAGTGCGGCGGCGGCTTCCTGGGCCGCCGGGTCGCCGTCCTCGGCGCCGCCTTCAAGCCCGACTCGGACGACATCCGGGACTCCCCCGCCCTCAACGTGGCCGCCCAGATCCAGCTCCAGGGCGCCCAGGTCACCGTCTACGATCCCAAGGCCGTGGACAACGCCCGCAAGATGTTCCCCTCCCTCGCCTACGCCCACTCCGCCCTGGAGGCCGCCGAGGGCGCCCACGTCGTCCTCCACCTCACCGAGTGGTCCGAGTTCCGCGAGCTGGACCCGGCCGTCCTCGGCGCCGTGGTCGCCGAACGCCGCCTCCTCGACGGCCGCAACGTCCTCGACGCCGAGGCCTGGCGCGCCGCCGGCTGGACCTACCGCGCCCTGGGCCGCCCGAGCTGACCGGGCAGGAATCCCGCACCGCCGCCCGGCGTTCCCACCGGCATGACGAGCTACGGCGACGACGCGGCGGTCCGCGAGATCCTCACCCGCACCGGTGACACCTGGGCGGTGGTGGGCCTGTCCACCAACACCGCCCGGGCCGCGTACGGGGTGGCGCGGGTGCTCCAGAAGTACGGCAAGCGGATCGTGCCCGTGCACCCGAAGGCCGAGACGGTCCTCGGCGAGCAGGGCTACGCCTCGCTCGCCGAGATCCCGTTCCCGGTCGACGTGGTGGACGTGTTCGTCCGGTCCGACCTCGCCGGGGAGGTCGCGGACGAGGCGGTCGCCATCGGGGCGAAGGCGGTCTGGTTCCAGCTGGGCGTGGTGGACGAGGCCGCGTACGGGCGGACGCGGGAGGCCGGGCTGGCCATGGTGATGGACAGGTGCCCGGCCATCGAGATCCCGCTGCTGGACTAGGAGGCCGGGCCGTCCAGCTGCGCGATGGTGGCGATGGACGGGCCGCGGCCCGCCCGCAGCCCGGCGGCCGCCGACTCGGCGTCGCGCAGGACGCGGACGGCGTTGTGCCAGGTGAGCTTGGCCAGGTCGGCCTCCGACCAGTGGCGGCCGAGGAGTTCGGCGACCAGGTTGGGGTAGCCGGCCACCGAGTCCAGGCCGTCCGGCAGGAAGGCGGTGCCGTCGAAGTCGCCGCCGATGCCGATGTGGTCGATGCCGGCCACCTCGCGCATGTGGTCGAGGTGGTCGGCGACGGTGGCCGGGGTGGCGATCGGGCGCGGGTTGGCGGCCTCGAAGGCGCGCTGGCGCTCCATGGCCGGCGGGGTGGTGTCCAGCGGGTGGAAGCCGTGGTCGCGCATGTTCCCGTCGGCGGCGACGGTCCACTCGATGGCGGCGGGCAGGATGAACTTCGGCACGAAGGTCGCCATCGCCACGCCGCCGTTGGCGGGCAGCTGGGCGAGCACGTCGTCCGGGATGTTGCGCGGGTGGTCGCAGACCGCGCGCGAGGAGGAGTGGGAGAAGACCACCGGCGCCTCGGTCACCCGCAGGGCGTCGCGCATGGTGTCGGCGGAGACGTGCGAGAGGTCGACCAGCATGCCGAGCCGGTTCATCTCCCGGACGACCTCCTCGCCGAACCGGGTCAGCCCGCCGGCCGCCGGCTTGTCGGTCGCGGAGTCCGCCCACGGCACGTTGTCGTTGTGGGTGAGCGTCAGGTACCGGACGCCCAGCTCGTACAGGGCGCGCAGGGTGGCCAGCGAGCAGTCGATGGAGTGGCCGCCCTCGGCGCCCATCAGGGAGGCGATCCGGCCCTCGGCGCGGGCGGCCTCGATGTCGGCGGCGGTACGGGCCAGGCGCAGCCGGTCCGGGTAGCGCTCCACCAGGGCGTGGACGAAGTCGATCTGCTCCAGGGTGGCGCTCACGGCGTGGTCGCCGGCCAGCGAGGAGGGGACGTAGACGGACCAGAACTGCGCGCCGACGCCGCCCTCCGCGAGGCGGGCGAGGTCGGTGTGCAGGCGGTCGCTCTGGTCGGCGGCGAGGTCGAGCGCGCCGAGGTCGTACCCGGCCTGCTCGCGCATCGCCCAGGGGAGGTCGTTGTGGCCGTCCACCACGGGGGCGGTGCGCAGCAGGGCGCGGGCGCGGTCCAGCGGGGTGGGGGAGTCCAGGTCAGCGGTCATGCGTGCTGTTCTACCCCACCTCCGCGGGTGGTCGAACTACTTGCCGAAGCCGAAGGACGCGGAACCGGCCACCTTGGCGCGCAGCTTCTTGCCCTTCTCGGTGGCCTGGTTGTTCAGCTCGGCCTGGAAGTCGGTCATCTTCTCGGTGAGCTCGGGGTCGAAGGCGGCGAGCATCCGCACCGCGAGCAGGCCGGCGTTGCGCGCGCCGGCCACCGAGACGGTCGCGACCGGCACGCCGGCCGGCATCTGGACGATCGACAGCAGGCTGTCCATGCCGTCCAGGTACCGCAGCGGCACCGGCACGCCGATGACGGGCAGCGGGGTGACCGAGGCGAGCATGCCCGGCAGGTGGGCCGCGCCGCCGGCGCCCGCGATGATCGCCTTCAGGCCGCGCCCGTGGGCCTGCTCGCCGTACGCGACCATCTCGCGGGGCATCCGGTGGGCGGAGACGACGTCCACCTCGTACGGGACCTCGAACTCGTCGAGCGCCTGGGCGGCGGCCTCCATGACCGGCCAGTCGGAGTCCGAGCCCATCACGATGCCGATGAGGGGGTTGGTCATTCGGTGATCGTTCCTCGCAGGTAGGCGGCCGCGTGGCGGGCGCGCTCGCGGACGTCTTCGAGGTCGTCCCCGAAGACGTTGACGTGGCCGACCTTGCGGCCGGGCTTCACGTCCTTCCCGTACATGTGGATCCGCAGCCCGGGGTCGCGGGCCATGCAGTGCAGGAAGGGGTGGTACATGTCCGGGTAGTCGCCGCCGAGGACGTTGACCATGACGGTCCACCTGGCGCGCGGGCGGGGGTCGCCCAGCGGGAGGTCGAGGACGGCCCGCAGGTGGTTCTCGAACTGCGAGGTGACGGCGCCGTCCTGGGTCCAGTGCCCGGAGTTGTGCGGGCGCATGGCCAGCTCGTTGACCAGGATGCGGCCGTCGCGGGTCTGGAACAGCTCGACGGCGAGGTGGCCGACGATGCCGAGGTCCCCGGCGATCCGCAGGGCGAGCTGCTGGGCCTCGTCGGACAGGGCCGGGTCGAGGTCCGGCGCGGGGGCGGTGACCTCGGCGCAGACGCCGTTCTCCTGGACGCTCTCCACCACCGGGTAGGCGACGGCCTGGCCGCTGGGCGAGCGGACGACGTTGGCGGCCAGCTCGCGGACGAAGTCGACCTTCTCCTCGGCCAGCACGGGGACGCCGGCCAGGAACGGGGCGTGCGCCTGCTCCTCGTCGTCGACGACCCAGACGCCCTTGCCGTCGTAGCCGCCGCGGACGGTCTTCAGGACGACCGGGTAGCCCGTGCCCTCGTTCGCGAAGGCGGTCACGTCGGCCGGGTCGGCGACGATCCGGTGCCGGGGGCAGGGCACGTCGATGGAGTCCAGCTTGGCCCGCATCACGCCCTTGTCCTGGGCGTTGACCAGCGCCTCCGGGCCGGGGCGGACGGCGATGCCGTCGGCCTCCAGGGCCCGCAGGTGCTCGGTGGGGACGTGCTCGTGGTCGAAGGTGATCACGTCGCAGCCGGCGGCGAAGGCGCGCAGGGTGTCGAGGTCGCGGTAGTCACCGAGGACGACGTCGGAGACCACCTGCGCGGCGGAGTCCTGGGGCGTGTCGGCGAGGAGTTTGAACCTGACCCCGAGCGGGATGCCCGCCTGGTGTGCCATGCGGGCCAGCTGCCCGCCACCGATCATGCCCACCACTGGAAAATTCACATTGCCCGGGGAAGTCACGCGGCCCAGGATATCCGGGCCGGTGGGAGGTGGTGGAGCCGCCTGCGGGCCGTGAGTAGTGGACGCGCGTAGATGTCAACCCCCACCCCTGACGGCTGAGCCGTTCGATGGAAGCGGGTAGCCTGGACGGCTAGGTCCTCGTCGCTGTGATCTGATCATGTGCGTGCACGCAGGACTCAAGGGGTGGCCCCGGCCCGGTGGGACACCCCTTTCGTCCCGCAGTGCATGGAGGCCACCCGGTATGGCGACGACCACCGCTTCGAAACCCTCGCTCATGCGGAAACTGCGTGGGCTGTCGGGCGAAGTCGTGAAGTTCGGCATCGTCGGCCTCACCGGTGTGATCGTCAACGCAGGCGTCTTCTGGGTCTGCCTGAAGGCGACCGGCCCGGTCAACTCCTTCTCGGGCTACATCGCCACCAGCGTCGCGATCGGCACCAACTACCTCGGTTACCGCTACTGGCTCTACCGCGACCGGGACGCGGCCTCGCGCAAGCGCGAGATCACCCTGTTCCTGATCTTCAGCGGCATCGGCATGCTGATCGAGAACGGCATCAACGCCTTCTCGGTGCACGTGCTCGGCTACGACTCGCCCACCAGCCAGCTGATCGCCAAGAACGTGATCGGCCTGATCGCCGGTACGGCCTTCCGCTTCTTCTCGTACCGGACCTGGGTGTTCAAGGCCCTGCCCGAGACCGAGCCGCAGCCCGAGCCGCAGATCGCCGCCCCCCGCGCCGGCGAGCCGCAGATCGCCGAACAGGCCGAACTGATGCTGGCCACCGAGCCGATCCGCTACGCCAAGGCCGAGTAGGCCCCACCCACGGACCCCGCAGCCCCGGCAGGCCGACCCGGCCGCCGGGGCTCGCCGTTTCCGGCGCCGGGCACCGGGCCGAGTACCCGCTCAGTCCTGGTGGCTGCGCCCGAGGAAGAGCGCGAACACCGCGGGCTTCAGCGAGAGCAGTTCGAGCCGCCCGCCGTCCGCCTCCGCGAGGTCGCGGGCGACGGCCAGCCCGATGCCGGTGGAGTTGCGCCCGCTGACCGCACGCTCGAACACCCGGTTGCCGAGGTCCGGCGGCACGCCGGCGCCCTGGTCCTGGACCTCGACCACCACCGAGGTGCCGGAGGGCCGGATCCGCAGGGTGATCGTCCCGGCGCCGTGCATCAGCGAGTTCTCGATCAGGGTGGCCAGCACCTGGGCCACCGTCCCCGGGGTGCCGACCGCGGTGACCCCGTGCAGCCCCTCCAGGGAGAGCACCCGGCCCTGCTCCCGCAGCGTCGGGCCCCACTCCTCCACCTGCTGCTTGATCACCTCGTCCAGGTCGAAGGCGACGGCGGTGGGGCTGCGCGGGTCGCGCTGGGTGGTGAGCAGCCGCTGGACCACGTCGGTGAGGCGCTCGACCTGCTGGAGGGCGATGGTCGCCTCCTCCTTGACCGTCTCCGGCTCCTCGGCGAGGGCGGTGATCTCCTCCAGCCGCATGGAGAGCGCGGTGAGCGGGGTGCGCAGCTGGTGGGAGGCGTCGGCGGCGAGCCGGCGCTCGGCGGTGAGCATCCGGGCGATCCGCTCGGCGCTGGTGTCCAGCACCTCGGCGACCCGGTCGAGCTCGGGCACCCCGTAGCGGCGGTCGCGCGGGCGAGGGTCGCCGGAGCCGAGCCGCTCGGCGGTCTCGGCGAGGTCGGTGAGCGGTCGGGCGAGCCGCTTGGCCTGCCAGACGGCGAGCGCCACCGCGGCCTGGACGGCCAGCAGGGCGACCACGCCGAGCAGCAGCAGGTTGTTGGCGATCTCGTGGTCGACGTCCTCGCGGGACTGCTCGACGGTGACGGTCTCGCCGCTGTTGCCGCGCTCGACGGCCTTCAGCAGGTGGTTCCCGGCCGGGCGCTCGCCGGCGGAGACCACCGGCTGGCCGGGCACCTGCACCTCGACGTAGCTGCCCTCGGTGACCTGGCTCTCGAACGCCCGCCCGGTGACCGGCTCCCCCGCGGCGAGCCGGCTCTCGACCAGGGCGAGCACCCGGACGGCGGCGGCGTCCACCCGGTCCTGGGCCGAGTTGACGATGGTCCGCTTCTCGACCAGGGCGAGCGGCACGCAGAACACCACGACGACCACCAGGACGACGCCCAGCAGCGAGTTGATCATCCTGCGCTTCACGCTGCCGCTCCCCGGGGTGTTCCGCCGCCGCGGGCCGAGGGCCCGGTCTCCGTCAGGGTCAATTCTTCTCGAACCGGAACCCCACGCCGCGCACGGTGGCGATGTAGCGCGGGTTGGCCGCGTCGTCGCCGAGCTTCTTGCGGAGCCAGGAGATGTGCATGTCCAGGGTCTTGGTGGAGGTCCACCACGTGGTGTCCCAGACCTGCCGCATGATCTCCTCGCGGGTGACCACCCGGCCGGCGTCCCGGACCAGGACGCGCAGCAGCTCGAACTCCTTGGCCGACAGGGTGAGCTCCTCGTCGCCGAGCCAGGCGCGGTGGGACTCGATGTCGATCTTCACGCCGTGCGCGCCGGTGGTGAGCTGGTCGACGTTGCCGCGCCGGAGCAGGGCCCGGACGCGGGCGAGCAGTTCGGCCAGGCGGAAGGGCTTGGTGACGTAGTCGTCGGCACCGGCGTCCAGGCCGACCACGGTGTCCACCTCGTCCGCGCGGGCGGTGAGCACCAGGACGGGGCAGCTCTTGCCGTCGGCACGCAGGCGGCGGCAGACCTCCAGGCCGTCCATCTCGGGCAGGCCGAGGTCCAGGACGACGAGGTCGACCTCCTCGGTGAGGCCGGCGGCGAGTGCGGTCGGACCGTCCTCGCGGACGAGCACCTCATAGCCCTCGCGTCGCAGGGCCCGGGCGAGGGGTTCGGAGATCGCCGGATCGTCCTCGGCGAGCAGCACACAGGTCATGTGGTGATGGTAGTCCGCCGGGGTATCCCCGTACGCCCTGTGAGGTAGTTCACAGAGCGTGATCGTTATACAAGGCCACCATCGGGCTCAACGGGGCGCAACAGACCGGCCCTTCGGTGAAGAATCGCCTGTTGGATCTTGAAACCGAAGGAAGACACGCCCGTCTACCATCGATAGATCGGGCAGATTTGTCGCCAACTTTGCCATTCACATACCTGATTCAAGACTTTTGTCATCTGATAGAGCCAAATGTCGCCACGTAGAGTGGTTTGGTCCACGTCCGCCGCCACCCCCCTAGGCGGACGCTGTCAGGCAAGGAACCACTACTCATGGCGTCTAAGACCCTGGACACCGACGCGACGTCGGCAACTCCCAGCGGCAAGACCTTCCTCGGGCACCCCCGAGGTCTCGCCACGCTGTTCATGACCGAGATGTGGGAGCGCTTCTCCTACTACGGCATGCGCGCCCTGCTCATCTACTACCTGGTCTCCGGTGGCGCCGACGCCGCCGTCGGCAGCCAGGGCGGTGGCCTCGCCATGAAGGCGACGACGGCGACGGCGATCTACTCCGTCTACGTCTCGATGGTCTACCTCATGGCCTACCCGGGCGGCTGGTTCGGCGACCGGGTCTGGGGCGCCCGCAAGACCGTCGCCATCGCCGGGTTCGTGATCATGTCCGGCCACATCGCGCTGGCCGTCCCGGGCCAGGCGGCGTTCTTCGTCGGCCTGCTCCTGGTCGCGCTCGGTTCCGGACTGCTGAAGGCCAACATCTCCACGATGGTCGGCCAGCTCTACAACGGCCCCGAGGACCCGCGCCGCGACGGTGGGTTCACCGTCTTCTACATGAGCATCAACCTCGGTGCCTTCGTCGCCCCGTTCGTCATCGGGACGATCGGCAAGGAGTACAACTGGCACCTGGGCTTCGGCATCGCCGCGGTCGGCATGGCCCTCGGTCTGACCCAGTTCCTGCTCGGCAGCCGCCACCTGAACCCGGTGAGCAGCGAGGTCCCCAACCCGCTGCTGTCCGAGGAGCGCAAGCGCCTGCTGGTGAAGGCCGGCCTGACCGTGCTCGGCCTCGCCGCCTTCTACGGCACCGTGGCCGGCCTGGGCCTCTACACGCTGAACTGGGCCCTCGTCCCGCTGACCATCGCCGGTCTGCTGATCCCGATCACCGTGCTGGCCCGGATCAAGCGCGACAAGGACCTGACCTCCGACGAGCAGTCCAAGATGTCCGCGTACATCTGGTTCTTCGCCGCGGCCGCGATCTTCTGGATGATCTACGACCAGGGCGGATCGACGCTCTCCCTGTTCGCGGACAAGAAGACCGCCGACTCGCTGTTCGGCTTCGGCTTCTCGGCCACCTGGTACCAGTCGCTGAACCCGCTGTTCGTGATGGCGTTCGCGCCGGTCTTCGCCTGGCTGTGGCTCTGGCTGTCCCGCCGGGACAAGGAGCCGAACACCATCGTGAAGTTCTCGATCGGCCTGCTCCTGGTCGGCGTCTCGTTCTTCGTCTTCATCATCCCGATGACCATGGCGGACAACGGCACCCTGGTCTCCCCGCTCTGGCTCGTCTCGATCTACCTGATCCAGACCATCGGTGAGCTCTGCCTCTCCCCGGTCGGCCTCTCGGTCACCACCAAGATGGCGCCGCGCAAGTACGCCTCCCAGATGATGGGCGTCTGGTTCCTCGCCGTCACCGCCGGTGACTGCACCACCAGCCTGCTCTCGCTGGCCGGCGTCAGCCTCAACGGCACCGGGATCATCGCGATGCAGGCGTCGCTCGCGGCCCTCGCCGGGTTCGCCATCTTCACCTACCGCAAGAAGGTCCAGGCCCTCATGGGCGACGTGCACTGACGCCCGTCCCCGCCCGCTCCGGGGCCGCCGTGGATTCCAGGATCCGCGGCGGCCCCGAGTGCTTTTCCGGCTCGACAGGGGCCCGTCGGCCGTGCCTATGGTGCCCGGCATGACGACCCCCTCCTTACCCCGCCAGCTGGCCCGCACCCGGCGCTTCACCCTGGGCGTCCCCACCCGGCCCGAGCCCTCGGCGGACGGCGCCGCCGTGCTCTTCCTGCGCGGCCGCTCCGGCACCGACCCGCTCGCATGCCTCTGGGCCCTGGACACCGCCACCGGTGCGGAGCGGCTGATCGCCGACCCGGCCGCACTGGGCGCCGGCGAGGGCATCGCCGCGTACAGCACCGACGCCGCCGGCACGCTCGCCGCCTTCGCCCTGGACGGCGCCCTGTGGCTGGCCGACACCGCCGCCGGCACCGTCCGCGCCGTCCCCGTTCCCGGCCCGCCGCAGGACCCCCGGCTCGACCCGGCCGGGCGCCGGATCGCCTACGTCAGCGGCGGCGCCCTGCGGGTGGTCGGCGTCGACGGCACGGACGACCGCCCGCTCGCCGAACCCGAGGCCGAGGACGTCTCGTACGGGCTCGCCGAGTACGTCGCCTCCGAGGAGATGTACCGCGACCGCGGCCACTGGTGGTCCCCCGACGGCACCGCGCTGTTGGTCGCCCGGGTCGACGACCGCCCGCTCGCCCGGCTCTTCCTGGCCGACCCCGCCGACCCGCACCACCCGCCGCGCGCCGTCCGCTACCCGCTCGCCGGCACCGCCAACGCCGAGGTCACGCTGCGGCTGCTCGGCCTCGACGGCTCCGACACCGAGGTCCGCTGGGACCGCGCCGCCTTCGAGTACCTGACCGCCGCCGGCTGGGACGGCCACGGCCCGTACGCCGCCGTGCAGAGCCGCGACCAGCGCACCGTCCTTGTGTTGGCCGTCGAGCCGGACGGCACCACCCGAGTGCTCGCCGAACAGCACGACGCCCACTGGGTCGAGCTGCTGCCTGGCCTGCCCGCCCGCACCGCGGGCGGCGCCCTGGTGGACACCGCCGACCTCGGCGACACCCGGCACCTGACCGTCGACGGCGAACCGGTCACCCCGCCAGGGCTCCAGCTGCGCGCGGTGCTCGGGACGGAAGGCGAGCAGGTGCTGTTCACCGCCTCCGAGGAGCCCACCGAGACCCACCTCTGGACGTACGGACCGGACGGCGGCATCCGTCGGCTGAGCGACGGCCCCGGCCTGCACACCGGGGTGCGGCGCGGCGGCACGCTGGTGCTCACCACCCGCTCCCCCGGGCACCCCGGCGGCCGCTCCACCGTCCTGCGCGAGGGCCTCCCGGCGCTCCCGCTCACCTCGCACGCCGAGCCGCCCGTCGTCACCCCGCGGCCCGAACCGCTCCGGCTCGGCCCGCACGCCCTGCGCGCCAACCTCTTCCTGCCCACCGGCCACCGCCCCGACGACGGCCCGCTGCCCGTCCTGCTCGACCCGTACGCCGGGCCCGCGCTGCAGAAGGCCACCACCGGCGGCCTCTGGTGGGACCAGGTCTCCCAGTGGTTCGCCGACCAGGGCTTCGCGGTGCTCGTGGTGGACGGCCGCGGCACCCCCGGACGCGGGCCCCGGTGGGAGAAGGCCGTGTACGGCGACAAGGCGACGCTCCCGCTGGCGGACCAGGTCCACGGCCTGCGGGCGGTCGCCCGGCTGCGGCCCGGACTGCTCGACCTCGACCGGGTCGGCATCCGCGGCTGGTCCTACGGCGGCTACCTCGCCGCCCTCGCGGTATTGAGGCGCCCGGACGTCTTCCACGCCGCCTCCGCCGGGGCCGCCCCCACCGACTGGCGGTTCTACGACACCCACTGGCAGGAGCGCTTCCTCGGCCACCCCGACGAGCACCCCGAGCACTACGACAGCGGCTCACTGATCGCCCTGGCGCCGGAGCTCCGCCGTCCGCTGCTGCTGATCCAGGGCCTCGCCGACGACAACGTCCACCCGGCCCACACCCTGCGGCTCTCCGCCGCCCTCCTCGCCGCCGGCCGCCCGCACGAGGTCCTCCCCCTGCGCGCCACCGGCCACCGGCCGACGGACGAGGCGGTGATCGAGAACCTGCTGCACCACGAACTGGAGTTCCTACGACGGTCGTTGGGCCTGGAGTGATCAGCGCCGCGCCACCAAATGCCCTGAGGTTTCGGCAGGCTGAATAGCTACCGGATCCCAAAGCCCATGCATTTCAACTGCCTTTCTGCATACGGTAGTTGAGTGCTAGCGTTCAATTCCTCCACTCCAGCGGCTACTGTGAGGTGCCCGTCATGACTCAGGCCATGCCTCGCCAGAAGAATCCCCTGGCCCCGCGCTTTCAGGTGGCTTTGCGACCTGCGGAGTTGCCCGAGCACGACTTCGAGGACGACGCCACCATCAAAGGCAGGCAATACAGCGGACTGAGCCTCGTCGGACGATCGGGCGAAGCGGTCGAAGTCGAGCAATGCGCCTTCGAGAACGTCCGGTTCACCGGGATGCACCTGGTCCGGTCGGTGCTCGCTCACATCGCCTTCGACACCTGCGACTTCGCCACCGTCCGGACGCAGGACGTATCCGTCCTCCGCGGCACGGTGACCGGGTGCCGGCTCACCGGGTCGTCCTGGAGCAACGGCAGTTTCCGTGACGTCCTCTTCGAGGGCACTCGGACAGACAGCACGCTGTTCCGCTACGCGAAGTTCAAGACGGTGGTCTTCAGGGAGTGCAATCTCTCCCAGGCCGACTTTCAGTTCGCCGAACTCCGTGATGTCCGATTCGAGAAGTGCGACCTCACGGGAACCCAGTTCGCCAACGTCGTCATTCAGCCCGGTGTCAGCTTCGACAACTGCACACTGATCGATGTCGGAGGCGCCGCGCACCTCAAGGGTGCCACCGTGCGAGGCCCGGGGTCCATGGAACTGGCCCTGAGCCTCGCCAGGGAGGTCGGCATCGTCTTCGAAGCCTAGGCTGCGGCAGGCAGGTCGTAGTGCGCGAACTCCCGGCCCGAGATCGACCGGGTGACGAGATCGAAGTCGATCGTCTCGGCGAAGTCCGCGAGTTCGCGCACCATCCCCTGGCCGTACGGCGTGAACAGGTCCAGCTTGTCCAGCAGGCCGTCCGCGCACTCGCGGATCGAGTGGCGGAACTTGTCCACCAACTCCGTCTCACCCCTCAGGTGCTGCATGAGCATGAGGGGCGGGGCCACCACCGCACTGTGGAAGGCCTTGTCCAGCGGGCGCATCTGCCCGAACTTCACCGCGGAGACGACCCGGAACTCGTCGGCCGCCAACTCCTTGGCCGGCCGCTTGCAGAGGGGCCTTCGCGCGTTTCAGTGCCGGTCGTCGCACCCCTGGGGAGGAGTCATCCGGAGGGTCGCGGTGACGCCGAGGGCCACGGTGGCGATCGCGAGGACGAGGAGGGCGAGGAGGATCGCGCCGATGAAGAACTTCACTGGCGCCACGCCTCGTCGTCATCGTCCAGATCGCGGAGCAGACGGAGGAGGTTGAGCAGAGTGCCGACCGGAGCTTTCCCGAAGTCGATCAGGATGCGTCCGTCGATGGTGGTCCCGCCCGGCGAGGCGGACCCCCAGAGGAGCCCGTGCGGCAGGCCGCGCCTGTGCAACTCGCCCAGAAGGGCCATGAGGTGGGGTTTGGTGTAGTCACGCATCCGGGGGTCCTCCGGCAGGACGGGGTAGCCGGTCACGCGCGGCAGTCCAGCTCATACCAGATGGTTTTGCCGCGCTTCTGCGGGTCGACGCCCCAGCGGTGGGTGAGGCCCTCCACCAGCTGGAGGCCCCGGCCGGACTCGGCGGAGTCGGCGGGGGTTCGCTGTCGAGGGAGGGCGTCGCTCTCGTCGGAGACGGTGACCCGGAGGGTGCGGCCGAGGACGGAGAACCAGACGACGGGCGCGGGGGTGTCGCCGTGCCGCCAGGCGTTGACGACGAGCTCCATCAGGGCGAGTTCGGCGTTGAAGATGCTGTCGGCGTCCCAGCCGCCGCTGCGGGTCATCGCGTCCCGCAGGGCCTGGCGGGAGAGGGTGAGCGAGGGGGTGTTACGGGTGCACACGGGAACCTCCGTGAGGCTGTGGTGTGGGGAGGGGAATGACGGTCGTCGCCGTGAGCCAGGCCGGGGCGGCGGTTGCTCTTCGGTGCGCGGGCAGCAGGCGCCTACTGCCTTGGATACAGGCGTTACTGACGATCCGTCGGATCGATCTGGGAATGACGATAACTCAGATCCATGACAAAATTTCCATGGGATCCAGATATTCCCCCGATCGTGGCTGGCGACCCCAGATGGACCCATGTAGGCCAGCGCGGCAGACTGGGACCCCCTCGCCTCGGAAGGAACCATGGCTCGTACGAACCCCACGCTTCGTCAGCGCAGGCTGGGAACAGAACTGCGGAGGATGCGAGAGCAGATCGGCCTCGGCGGCAGCCAGCTCGGCCGGGCGGTCGGTATGAACCCAGCCCAGGTGACGCAGATGGAGGCGGGGAAGATCGGCATCAGCGTGGAGCGGTTGCACACCATCGCCACGACATGCATGTGCTCCAACCAGCCACTGATCGACGCGCTCGCCAACATCATCACCGAGCGAGGCAAGCCCGGATGGTGGGAGGAGTACCGAGAAACCCTGGCGACAGACTTCCTCGATATCGCCGAGTTGGAGGGCCACGCCCACCGGCTCTCGGTCTACGGAACCACCTTCGTCCCCGGCCTGCTCCAGACCGGCGTCTACACGGCTGCGTTGTTCGCTCAGGCCTACCCGCCACCGCTGCGTCACGAGGTCGATCTCAAGACAGCCTTCCGCATGCAGCGACAGCGCATAATCCGATCTGGCGCGACGCCGTATACCGCCTTCATCCACGAGGCTGCCCTGCGCATGCAGTTCAGTGATCCCAGGGTCAACATCGAGCAGATCGACGCACTCCTCGCCGACTCGGAGCAGCCCAACATCTCGGTCCGAGTCGTACCGTTCGCCGCCGGCGCTGTCCCGAGTCCGTGCGAGAACTTCACCTATTCCGAGGGGCCGATCACGGACCTGGATGCTGCGCAGATGGACACAGGCCATGGCGGCCAGCTCTTCGACAGCCCAGCCCACCTCACGAGGTTCCGTGCCCTCCTTGCCATGATGGACTCCACGGCGCTCTCCGAGGAGAAGTCACGTGACCTCATGCAGTCGATCAAGGAAGAGGCAGGCCAGCATGTCTAGCTCCGCGTGGCAGAAGTCCAGCTACTCGGCCTCAAGCGACAACTGCGTCGAGGTGCGTTCCGTCGACGGTTTGATCGAAGTACGTGAGTCCGATGAGGGCGATGTCATCGTCCGCACCACCCGTCTCAACCTCACCGCCTTCCTCCAGGGCGCCAAGGCCGGCGAGTTCGACCGCCTCACCGTCACCCCCTGAAGGGAACGCAACATCGCCCCCGTCGAGCCGGTGCTCGACGGGGGCGACATGGGCCCGGCGTACAGGCCGACATGGCTTGGAACTGGAGATGCTTCATCCCCGGTCGGTGCCACCGCTTGTAGTCGGTCCACATCTGCTCGACGGCGGTCTTTGAGCTGAGTCCCGAAAGCGCCTTGCGGACTCGGATGGTTCCTGGTCGGACATGTCACTACGGCTTGTACTCACCATTGGGGACGCCGAGCGACCATGCCTGCTCGAACGCCTCGTTGCAGAACCGGATCACGTCCGGATCGGTTGAGAGCTGGATGTCGGTCTG
This sequence comes from Kitasatospora sp. NPDC057512, assembly GCF_042802135.1. Lineage (NCBI taxonomy): Bacteria > Bacillati > Actinomycetota > Actinomycetes > Kitasatosporales > Streptomycetaceae > Kitasatospora > Kitasatospora sp. NPDC057512. The sequence continues at coordinate 8,860 of NZ_JBHVET010000037.1, read as the reverse complement.
TTGGTTGTCTCCCCCGATGAGGTTGAAGACCACCAGGTCATCCCGGATCAGGCAGTCGTTCCCCGGCAAGGGCAGCGCCGACACGAGACGGCGGGGAAGCCACCGAAGACGTTCCGTGGGGTCGGCCAGCTCGACCGCCATTCGCTGGTAGTCCGAGAGGGGTTCGGAGACGACCCGCACACGCCGGTAAGGGAAGCCGGCAGCGGCCTTCCCGGTCAGGAACGCCCGATGTCCACGCATCGTCTCCTCGACCGTCCCACGGTCGCCTGAGCGCCATGCCTCGAACAACGGGCGGTCCACCTCGTAGAAGTCCCGTAGCTCAAGCTTTCGGACCTCTTGGGCGGGCTCACCGAACAGCAGCTCGATTCGGCGTGCCGCCGAGATCAATTCCATAACGCTCCCTGACGTACTTCCGCACGAGGTAGCCTCGCCCGGGCGAACCCGGACGGGGCCGTTTCGAGGGGTGACCCAGCGGGACTTCGAGACGACGAATCCTCGCGCCGGGCCGGTCTGCCGGGACCGGCCCGCGATGAGCGTCAGTACTTCGTCGGTGATGTCCCGCCGGGTAGCAGCATCGACGTGGTCGTACACCCTCCACCGCCCGTTCGGGTTGTCGAGGTCTTCGGGGGAGACGATTCCCCGAATGCCTAGCCGTTGAAGGGTGTTGGCGACTTTCCGGGCTTCGCTCTCATCCATGCGTCCCGCCCTTTCGGCGTTCGGTGGGCCCAGGCTAGTGGGCTTCGCCGCCCCACCTCCGCCACCGCCACCGCCGTTGCAGTGCGACGCGCACGCCCCGGGGTTGATCGGTCCGCACCCACCGGGCACCGGCGTGTGGGAACAGTTCGCGGCCACGGCCACCGGACGTCGCATGGCCGGCAAGTGGGTTGGCTTCGGCAAGGAGTTCGACGTCAACACTGGGCCCTGGGAACTCCGTCTACTGGACAAGTCCACGGCTGAAGACGTCCTGAGTCGCTACAGCGTGCCGCCGGAGGCGTAGCTCGCCTGAGCCACAAGCGCAGAGAGCCCCCGCGCCCGCCACCCCGGGGGCGCGGGGGCCGTCTGTCGTCCGAAGGCTCAGACCTCGCGGACGCCCGCGCGCCAGACCGCCGCCGTCAGCGGCACGCCCGGGCGGTAGGCCAGGTGGACGTGCGACGGCGCGTCCAGCAGCAGCAGGTCCGCCCGCGAGCCGACCGTGACAGTGCCGACGTCGCTGCGCCGCAGCGCGTGGGCGCCTCCCAGGGTTGCCGCCCAGACCGCCTCGTCCGGGGTCATGCCCATCTCCCGCACGGCCACCGCGATGCAGAACGCCATCGAACTCGTGAAGCTGGAACCGGGGTTGCAGTCCGTGGACAGCGCCATCACCGCGCCCGCGTCCAACAACCTGCGCCCGCTCGGGTACTCGGCGCGCGTCGAGAACTCCGCCCCCGGCAGCAGCGTCGCGACCGTCGCCGACCCCGCCAGCGCCGCCACGTCCTCGTCCGTCAGGTGGGTGCAGTGGTCCGCCGAGGCGGCCCCCAGCTCCACCGCCAGCTGCACGCCCGGCCCGTACGTGAGCTGGTTGGCGTGCACGCGCGGCGTGAGGCCCTTCTCGATCCCCGCCGTCAAAACAGCCCGCGCCTGGTCGCCGTCGAAGGCGCCCTTCTCGCAGAACACGTCCACCCAACGGGCGTGCGGCGCACAGGCGTCCAGCATCTCGCCGGTCACCAGCTCCACGTACCCGGCCGGGTCCTCGGCGTACTCCGGGGCGACCACGTGGGCGCCCAGGTACGTCGTCTCCGGGGTGTACCCGGCGGCGATCCGCAGCGCCCGCGCCTCGTCCTCGACCGTCAGCCCGTAGCCGGACTTGCACTCGATGGTGGTGGTGCCCTGCCGCAGCGCCTCCCGGACGAACCCGGCCAGGTTGGCCTCCAGTTCGGCATCCGAAGCGGCCCGGGTGGCCGCCACCGTGGTCCGGATGCCGCCCGCCGAGTACGCCTGCCCGGACATCCGGGCGTTGAACTCAGCCGTACGGTCCCCCGCGAACACCAGGTGGGCGTGCGAGTCGACGAAGCCGGGCAGCAGCGCCCGGCCCTCGGCGTCGAAGCGCTCGTCCGCCGCCGGGGCGTCGGCCGCCGGGCCGACCCAGGCGACGGTGGCGCCGTCGACCACCACGGCCGCGTCGGCCAGCAGGCCGAGCGGCCCGGTGCCGTGCCCGGGGTCGTTGGTGACCAGGCTGCCAATGCCCGTGATCAGGGTGCTCAAGACAAGGCCTCTCGAAGGAAGGTGGGAAAGGTCAGCAGCTCAGCGCGCTGATCGAGCGCCGCAGCGCACCCGGCACGTCGTCCACCAGCAGGTGCACGCCGTCCCGGACGACGTGCCGGCCGCCGACCACCAGGTGCCGCACGTCCGCCGCCGAGGCCGCGAAGACGGCGATCTCGGCGCCGAGCCGGGGCGGCGGGCCCGCCGTACGGACGGTGTCCAGCGCGATCACCGTGAAGTCGGCGAGCGCCCCGGCCTCGATCCGTCCGGCCTCGGGCCAGCCGAGCGAGGCGTGCCCGTCCTCACCACCCGCCCGCAGCAGCGCGTTCGCCGTCCAGTGGCCGCGCGTCCGCGTCCGCAGCCGCTCGTCCAGCTCCAGCGCCCGGGCCTCCTCCCACGGGTCGATCACCGCGTGGCTGTCGCTGCCCAGGGTGATCGGGGAGCCCGCCGAGGCGAGCCGGCGAGCCGGGCCGATGCCGTCCGCGAGGTCCCGCTCGGTGGTGGGGCACATGCAGACCGTGGTGGAGGAGTCGGTGAGGAGCCTGACGTCCTCGTCGGTCAGGTGGGTGGCGTGCACGGCCGAGGTGCGCGGGCCGAGCACCCCGTGGTCGGCGAGCAGCCGGGTCGGGGTGACGCCGTGCGTGGCCAGGCAGGCGTCGTTCTCGGCGGTCTGCTCGGACAGGTGGACGTGCAGCGGTGCCCCGCGCACCGCCGACCAGTGCGCGACGGTGTCCAGCTGCTCGGCCGGGACGGCCCGCACCGAGTGGATGGCGGCACCGATCCGGGCGTGCTCGCGCGGCTTGAGCGCGTCGGCCCGGGCGGCCCAGGCCTCGGCGTCGCCGTCGCTGAACCGCAGCTGCGGGTGGGTCGGCTCGGCGCCGAAGCCGGAGGACAGGTAGCAGGTGTCCAGCAGGGTGATCCGGATGCCGGCCCGGGCGGCGGCCTCGATCAGCGCCTCGCCCATCGCGTTCGGGTCGGCGTAGCGGGCGCCGCCGGGCGCGTGGTGCAGGTAGTGGAACTCGCCGACGGCGGTGACGCCGGCCAGCGCCATCTCGGCGTAGACGGCGGTGGCGAGCGCCAGGTAGCGGTCCGGGTCGAGCGCGCCGGCGAACCGGTACATGGTGTCGCGCCAGGTCCAGAAGGTGCCGGAGCCGACCTGGACGTGTCCGCGCAGCGCCCGGTGGAAGGCGTGCGAGTGGGCGTTCGCCTGGCCGGGCAGCAGCAGCCCGTCGAGCCGGACGGCGCCGGGCGGGCAGGGGCCGCTGTCCGGGGTGACGGCGGTGATCCGGCCGTCCGGGCCGGTGGCGATCAGCACCTCGCGCTCGACCGCCGGGCCGCTCGGGCCCGGCAGCCAGGCGTACTGCGCCCAGTAGATCGGTGCGGTCACTGGCACGCCAGGTCCTCCAGTACGTCGGCGAGGGCGGCGACCCCGGCCAGGCAGTCGGCCTGCTCGGCGTGCTCGGCCGGGGAGTGGGAGACGCCGGTGGGGTTGCGCACGAACAGCATGGCGGTCGGGATCGCCGAGGCCAGGATGCCGGCGTCGTGTCCCGCGCCGGTGGGCAGCACCGGGGCGTCCAGCAGCTTGGCCAGCCGGTCGCGCAGCGGCCCGTCGAAGTCCACCACCGGGGTGTAGGACTCGCGGGTCAGCTCGACCCGGACGCCGTCGCGCTCGCCGCGCTCGGCGGCGGCCCGCTCGATCGCTTCGACCAGCGCGGTGAGGGTGCGCTCGTCGGCCGCCCGGGAGTCCAGCCAGCCGCGCACCAGCGAGGCGATCGCGTTGGTGCCGTTGGGCTCGACCGCGACCTTGCCGAAGGTGGCCCGCGCGCCCGCCTGCTTCGCCTTCTTGCGGGCCGCCAGCACGGTGTTGGCGTAGGTCAGCATCGGGTCGCGGCGGTCCTCGATCCGGGTGGTGCCGGCGTGGTTGGCCTCGCCGTGGAAGTCGAACCGCCAGCGGCCGTGCGGCCAGATCGCCCCGGCCACACCGACCGGCTGCCCCTCGGCGAGGCAGCGGCCCTGCTCGACGTGCAGTTCGACGAAGGCGCCGATCCGGGCCAGCCGGTCCTCGTCCGCGCCGATCGCGGTGGGGTCGTAGCCGGCCTTCTCCATCGCGTCGGGCAGCCGGACGCCGTCGGCGTCGCGCAGCCCGTACGCCTGCTCCGGGGAGAGCACCCCGGCGGTCAGCCGGGAGCCGATGCAGGCCACGCCGAACCGGGCGCCCTCCTCGTCGCCGAAGTTGACGATCGCCAGGGGCCTGGTGAACTCCGCGCCGCGGGAGCGCAGTTCGTCCAGCGCGGCGAAGGAGGAGACCACGCCGAGCGGGCCGTCGAAGGCGCCGCCGTCCGGGACGGAGTCCAGGTGCGAGCCGGTGACGACCGCACCGCCGGCGTTCGGGTCGCCCAGCCAGGCCCACTGGTTGCCGTTGCGGTCCAGCTCGTAGGCCAGGCCGCGGCCGCGGGCCTGCTGCTCGAACCAGGCGCGGCACTCGGCGTCGGCGGAGTTCCAGGCGAAGCGGCGGTAGCCGCCGGAGGCGGCGGAGCGGCCCACGGGGAGCAGCTCCGCCCACATCTCTTCGAACGACGGGACCGTCACAGCTCACCCATCGGAACGCGCACCCCGCGCTCGTCCGCGACCTCGACCGCCCGGTCGTAGCCCGCGTCCACGTGCCGGATGACGCCCATGCCCGGGTCGTTGGTGAGCACCCGGCGGATCTTCTCCCCGGCCAGCGCGGTGCCGTCGGCGACGGTGACCTGGCCGGCGTGGATCGAGCGGCCGATGCCGACGCCGCCGCCGTGGTGGATGGAGACCCAGGAGGCGCCGGAGGCGACGTTGACCATGGCGTTGAGCAGCGGCCAGTCGGCGATCGCGTCGGAGCCGTCCAGCATCGCCTCGGTCTCCCGGTACGGGGAGGCCACCGAGCCGCAGTCCAGGTGGTCGCGGCCGATCACGATCGGGGCGGACAGCTCACCGGAGGCGACCATGTCGTTGAAGCGCTCGCCGGCCTTGTCGCGCTCGCCGTAGCCGAGCCAGCAGATGCGCGCCGGCAGGCCCTGGAAGTGCACCTTCTCCTGGGCCATCCTGATCCAGCGGGCCAGCGACTCGTTCTCCGGGAAGAGGTCGAGGACGGCCTTGTCGGTCTTGGCGATGTCCTGCGGGTCGCCGGACAGCGCCGCCCAGCGGAACGGGCCCTTGCCCTCGCAGAACAGCGGGCGGATGTACGCCGGGACGAAGCCGGGGAAGGCGAACGCGCGGTCGTATCCCGCCAGTTGGGCCTCGCCGCGGATCGAGTTGCCGTAGTCGAAGACCTCGGCGCCGCGGTCCAGGAAGCCGACCATCGCCTCGACGTGCGCGGCCATCGACTCGCGGGCCCGCCGGGTGAACTCGGCGGGCTTGGCCGCGGCGTAGTCCGCCATGTCCTCGAAGGCGACGCCGACCGGCAGGTAGGCCAGCGGGTCGTGGGCGCTGGTCTGGTCGGTGACGATGTCGATCGGCGCGTCCATCGCGAGCAGCTGCGGGACCAGCTCGGCGGCGTTGCCCAGCACGCCGATGGAGAGCGGCTGCCGCTTGTCGCGGGCGGCGGTGGCCAGCTCCAGCGCGTGGGAGAGGTCCTTGGCCTCGACGTCCAGGTAGCGGTGCTCGATCCGGCGGGCGATCCGGGACGGGTCGCAGTCGATACAGATCGCCACGCCGCCGTTCATGGTGACGGCCAGCGGCTGGGCGCCGCCCATCCCGCCGAGGCCGGCGGTGAGGGTGATGGTGCCCTCCAGCGAGCCGTCGTAGCGCTTGTTGGCGACGGCCGCGAAGGTCTCGTAGGTGCCCTGGAGGATGCCCTGGGTGCCGATGTAGATCCACGAGCCGGCGGTCATCTGCCCGTACATGGTGAGCCCGAGGCTCTCCAGCCGGCGGAACTCCTCCCAGTTGGCCCAGTCGCCGACCAGGTTGGAGTTGGCGATCAGCACCCGCGGCGCCCACTCGTGGGTCTGCATCACGCCGACCGGCCGCCCGGACTGGACCAGCATGGTCTCGTCCCGCTTCAGCCCCTCCAGCGTCCTCACCATGGCGTCGAAGGACCGCCAGTCCCGCGCCGCCTTGCCCGTCCCGCCGTACACCACCAGCTTCGACGGGTGCTCGGCCACCTCCGGGTCGAGGTTGTTCATCAGCATCCGCAGGGCGGCCTCCTGCTGCCACCCCTGCGTCGTCAGCCCCGTGCCGCGCGCCGCGCGCACCTCACGCGGTCCGCTCGCCTGCTGCTGCACCATAGTCACGGCCTCCCTGCGGATGGATTCATTCAAGCTGGGTTCGGTTGAATATAACTAAACAGCCAGCTTTCGACCAGACCCCGAAGGCATCCGATCAGTGACGGCCGAAACCGCCCCCCAGGCACGCCGAATCGCCCGCCCGGCAGGTCCGGAGCGGGCTGGTGCGGGTGCCCTTCAGGCCGCCGCGCCGCCGTCCCAGTCGATGCCGATCTCGGCGAGCCAGCGGCGGTCGTCGGCGTCCGGGGTGGGCGGGGAGGGCGGGCGGGGGATGTTCTGGACGGGGCCGAGGCCGTACTTCTCGGCGGCCGCGGCGGCGCGGGCGTCGGGTTCGATGACGCCGACGTGGACGGCGGACTCGTCGCCCGGGTCGAGGACGGTCAGTTCGGGTTCGGGCAGGCGCCGCAGGGTGACGCGGCGTCCGCAGGTGGGGCAGGACCATTCGTCGGCACCCGAGGAGAGGCGGGCGACGAACTTCATCTCGTGGATCACGCGCATGGGCGGCACCCCCTGAAGGAGGGGATGCCCGGGTTCGTGGCGACTACTCCCCCGCCGCCGCTGCGGGCCCTGCTTATTCCAGGAAGAGTCCGCGCGCCGCCGCCGACTGCTCGATCGCCTCCAACCGGGCCTCCGCACCCGGGAGTTCGTCGCACATGGACTGCAACAGCACCCGACCGAGCATCATCGGCGCGCACGCGGTGTCGAAGACCAGCCCGGTGCCGACGGCGGCCGGCAGCATCAGGTCGGACAGCTTGGCGACCGGCGCGAAGGCGCTGTCGGCGACGGTGAGCACCGTCAGCCCGCACTCGCGGGCCACCGTCAGCGCGTCCATCAGCTCCCGCGGGTAGCGCGGCAGGGCGAAGCAGAGCAGCGCACTGGCGCCGGCCGCCCGGGCCTGCTCCAGCCGGTCGGCGAGCATGCTGCCGCCCTCGTCCAGCAGCCGGACGTCCGGGTGCACCTTGGACGCGAAGTAGGCGAAGCCGCGCGCCTGCGCCGAGGCGGCCCGCAGACCGAGCACCGGCAGCGGGCGGGAGGCGGCGAGCAGCCGGGCGGCCCGGATGATCGGCTCCGGGTCGGCGAGGAGTTCGGCGAGGTGGCGCAGGTGGGCGATCTCGGCGAGGACGGCCTGCTGGTGCTCGTTGCGCACCGCGTCGTCCGGGGTCTCCGGCGCGGCCGGTTCGCCGCCGCCGAGTTCGCGCAGCTGCTTGCGCAGCGCCGGGTAGCCGTCGTACCCGAGCGCGACCGCGAAGCGGGTGACGGACGGCTGGCTGACGCCCGCGAGTTCGGCGACCTCCACGCTGGACAGGAACGGCGCCTCGGTGGCGTGCCGCACCAGCGAGTGGGCGATCCGGCGCTGGGTCGGCGTCAGCCGGTGCCCCTCGAACAGTTGGAGCAGCCGGGCGGAGGGGCCGACGCTGCCGGCCTCGTCGGTGGCGGTCATCAGCGGTACCTCCGGGTGCGTGCGGTTCGGACGACGACTGTGCAGGAGCGGGCCGCGCCTGGCAAAGACGTCTCGTACGGCGGGACGTCCGGTGGGACGCCCCGCGGATCGGACGGCCCGGCGGTGGTCCGGGCCGGTCGGGCCGCCGCCGGACGGGCCGGGGCCGGGTGGACCAGGGCCGCCGCCGGGGCGGGGCAACCCTGATTTCTCCCTGAGCCCGCCCGGATTCCTCCCGCGAACGGATGGACCGGACGCCCCCGCGGCCCCACTCTGGTCCTATGGACACTCGTCAGGACGAACTGCGGCGCGACCTCGACGCCACCCTCCAGGCCCGCAAGGAGCTCGGCAAGGAGTACGAGGACGAACTCGTCGACTCCTTCATGAGGCGGCTCGACGCCCGTCTGGACGCCCGGGTCGAGCGCTCGGTGGCCAAGCGGCTGGACGACTACGAGCCCCGCTCCGAGCACCGGGGCCACCCCCGCCGCTCGGGCTTCGGCAAGCGCTCCAGCACCGGTCTCGCGGTGACCTCGCTGGTCATCGGGGTCCCGCTGACGGCGATCGCGGGCAGTCCGGAGAGCGGCGGCTTCGCCGGTCTGGTGGTCTGCTGGGCGGGCATCGTCGGAGTCAACCTGGCCGCGGCCCTGGGCGAGCTGCGCAACCGCGGGGGCCGCGGGGAGCGCTCGCCGCGGAGCGACTGGGACTGAGTCCCCGTCACCCCGCGGCGGTGCCACCGGTCCGGTCGATCGGGCGTCAGGCCAGCGGGCCGGTGACCCGCTCGACCGCGCGCACCAGCTCGCCGGAGGCGACCAGCTCGGCGGCGGCCTCCAGGTCCGGCGAGAGGAAGAGGTCGCGGCCGGCGCCGCCGACCCCCGCCTCGCGGGCGGCGGCCAGCGCGGCCGCGGTGGCCGGGGCGAGCCCGCCGGCCCCG
>NZ_JBHVET010000036.1:0-24653 GCF_042802135.1 Kitasatospora sp. NPDC057512 | reverse complement strand
CGGCCGTGGTGGCCGGGCGGGCCGGGGCTCATCCCCTCGGGGCGGCGAAGCAGTGGACGGTGACGGTGCGTCCGGAGGGCCACCGCTGGTCGCCGCTGCCGAGGTGGGTCCAGCCGAGGCGGCGGTAGAGGGCCACGGCGGCGGTGTCGGTGGCGAGGACGTCGAGCACCGGGTGCAGGCCGAGCGCCCGCGCGTGCGTCACGGCGCAGGCCAGCAGCCGGGCGCCGATGAGGTGGCCGCGCGCCGCGGGGGCGACGTAGAGGCGGCCGATGACGCTGGTGAGCTCCGGGCGGCCGCAGGTGCGGTGGCCCCACAGGGCGGGGGCGAGGTCGCCCGGGGTGCTGCGGGCGAGGCCGACGTGTCCGGCGAGCCGGCCGTCCGACTCGGCGATCCAGGCGGCGAGCTGGCCGTCCGGGGCCAGCCAGGCGGCGGGGCGGTCGGGCCAGTCGGCGGGGTAGCCGTCGGCCGCGTGGACGTCGCCGAGCACCCGGACGCAGTCGGCGAGGTCGTCGGCGCGGCGCGGCCGGACCACCACCCCCGCTCCGGCCCGCCGTGAGTGGGACGCGACGACGGTGGCGCGTTCTTCGAGGTCTGCCATGCCGGTACGTTACCGGCCGGGCCTCACCGTCGCAGCAGGTCGACGACCCCGGTCAGGTCCTCCTCGCCACTGCCGATCTCCAGCCTGCGCTCCATCAACCGGAAGTACGGCTCCAGCAGTTCGGCGCTCACCCCCTGCTCCGCGGCGGTGCCCAGCAGCGTCCGTCGGCCGGCCACCTGCATCGCCAGGTTGGACACCACGCCCTCGGTGTAGTCGCCGCTCTCCAGCTGCTCCGCGGTCCTGGCCACCGAGCCGGACATCGCGGCGAGCCAGCCGCCCAGCAGCGGCGCCAGCTCGCTCGGTGCCACGGCCTCGCCGCGGACCAGCGCGAAGGCGTGCGCGATCCCGGCGAACATCCCGTACATCCCGCTGAGCAGCGCCACGTCGTGCAGCGCCGCGTACCCGGGATCCGTGCCCACGTACCGGGTGCCGGCCGGGACGGCGAGGGCGGCCCCGTGCTCCTCGAACAGCTCGGACGAGCCGCTGTAGAACACGTACGCCCCGGCCGCCGGGACGCCGATCATCGGCGGGACGGCCATGATGCCGCCGTCCAGGTAGCGGGCGCCGCGCTCCTCGGCCCAGGCGGCGCGGGCGCGGGCCTGCGCGGGGGTGCTGGTGACCAGGTTGACCAGGTCCTTGCCGGTCAGGTCGACGCCGTCCAGCGCCTCCGGCACGGAGGCGTCGTCGAGCAGGCAGACGACGACCAGCCGGTTCGCGGCGACGGCCTCCGCGGCGGTGGCGGCGACGGTGGCACCGCGGGCGGCGAGCCCCTCGGCGCGGGTGGCGGTGCGGTTCCAGACGGTCAGTGGGTGCCCGGCGGCGAGCCAGGCCTCGGCCAGCGCGGCGCCCATCGCGCCGAGGCCGAGCAGGGTGAGCGGGGTGGGCGTGGTGGACGGGGCGAGCGGGGTGGGCGTGGTCTCGGACACGTTCTCAACGGGGTTGGTTGCCATGGAGCCAGCCTCCGCGCCCGCCCCGGAAACGATCAAGTACGCACTTCGAAGTGGGTGGTTACCCTGGGGTCAGTATCCAGGTCGGAGGGGTGGAAGGGGTGGGCATGGCGACCGTGCCGAGGCCGGGGGCGTACATCTGCGGGACGGACGCCGCGATGGACGTGATCGGCGGCAAGTGGAAGGTGTCGATCCTCTGGGCCCTGGGCGAGCGCCCGCACTGCCGCTTCGGCGAGCTGCGCCGGCTGCTGCCGGGGATCACCGAGAAGGTGCTGGCCGCGCACCTGCGCGAGATGGAGGCGCACGGCATCGTGCACCGGGAGGCGTACGAGGAGGTGCCGCCGCGGGTCGAGTACGCGCTGACCGAGGCGGGGCACCGCCTCAACACGGCGCTGGGGCCGCTGGGCGACTGGGGCCGGGAGCACCTCCTGGGCGGGGCTCCGCACCCGGCGTAGCGCGGCCACCCGGAGCGCCCCATCCGACGACGCAACGCGGCCACCCGGGGCGCCCCGCCCGGCGAGGCGCCGGCCCTACGCGATCGCGGCCGACACCACCGCCGCCACCGCGATGTTGCAGGAGGCGGACACCCACACCGCCGGGTGCGGCTCCGGCTCGACCAGGATCGCGCCGAGCTTTCCCGGCGTCAGCAGGTCCACCAGCCAGAACGCGACGGCCATCAGCACCAGCCCGAGCAGGCCGTAACAGGCCGTCGACAGCAGGCCCTTGGCGAAGTCGGCGTAGGTGTACATGATCGCGGTGAAGACGATGCCGCCGATGCCGAGCAGCGCGGAGCTGAGCAGGACGGCGGCGTTGCGGTTGCGCTCGACCCAGATCTGGTGGCCGAGCCTGCCGGGCGTCAGCAGGTCGACCAGGCCGATGCCGAGGAGCAGCAGCACCACGCCGAGGGCGCCGTAGGCCGCCGCCGCACCGAGCCCGTGCAGGATGTCGTTCATCGTGGTTCCAGCCCCCGGTCCGCTCACGCCAGCCCCCCGACCGGCTGGTCAGGGCCCCGACCGCCTTGGTCAAGGGTTGGCAAAAGATACCCCACCCGGGTGAGGGGCGGACCGGGATCCGGAAACCGGGGGCGGGTCAGTCGTCCTCGTGCACCAGGTGGTCGACGCAGGCCGCGACGGCCAGCAGCAGCCCGGTGTCCGCGCCGTCGGCGATCTCCACCCCGTAGGTGTCCCGGATCCGGAACCACTTGCGGCTGATCCGGGCCAGGTCGTCGCCGTGCTGGTTCTCGATCCGGTAGTCCTTGTCGATCAGGTTGCCGTGGATCTTCAGCTCGCCGCCGGAGGCCAGCTCCACCAGGTACTTGTCCCGGAACGGGGTGAACAGCTTCTCCCGGACGGTGGCGACCACCTCGCCGTCGGCATCCTCGATCTTCATCGCGTCGCGGACGGTGAGCATCTTCTCCTTCACCACCGCGACCACCCGCCCGTGCGCGTCCTTCAGCTCGAAGGTGTCCCGCAGCCGCAGGACCTTGCCGTCCACCAGGTACGCCTTGCGGCCCCGGTCGTCCTCGATCCAGTAGTCGTCGCCGACCGCGAACAGCTTCTCCCTGACCAGGTACCGCACGTGCGACCTCCTCGTGTTGACGTCCGCCCCATTCGACCCCGGACCCCCGGCCGCGGGAAAGCACCGCCACGGGACGGCCGACCGGAAACCCCGTCGCACGACGGCCCCCGATCCCCTTCAATACGGCCATGCACCCCGACCTCACCACCGCCGAACTGCGAAGCGAACGCCTCGACCTGCTGCCGATCGCCCCCGGGCACGCCGAGGAGCTGGCGGCCGCGCTCGCCGACCCGGCCCTGCACGCCTTCACCGGCGGCCGCCCGGCCACCGTCGAGGAGCTGCGCGCCCGCTGCGCCCGGCTCGCCGCCGGCTCCCCCGACCCGGCCGAGGCCTGGGGCAACTGGGTGCTGCGGCTGCGCGCCGACGGCGCCCTCACCGGCTACGTGCAGACCACCGTCCGCCCCGACGGAGCCGAACTCGCCTGGGTGGTCGGCACCCCCTGGCAGCGCCGCGGCCTGGCCACCGAGGCCGCCCGCACCCTGCTCGCCCACCTCACCGCCGCCGGCGTCACCACCGCCGTCGCCCACGTCCACCCCGACCACGCCGCCTCCGCCAGGATCGCCACCGCCCTCGGCCTGCACCGCACCGCCCGCACCCAGGACGGCGAAACCCGCTGGCAGGCCGACCTCACCCGGCCGTAACCCCTCGCGGCCCGAAGGGTCGCCGTGTACCGGTCAGATCCTTGCGGCCCTCGAAGTTGATAAGTTCAATTAGCCGCTGATGGCATGTATCAACTCTGGGGAGAGCGACGTTGGCAGGACGAGGCAGGCCCAGCCGCAGTACCGTCTACAACCGACTCACCGGCGCGCTGACCGAGCTGAACGAGCGCTTCGGCGGACTCCCCAGTCCCAGGGAAGCTCAGGAGATCTGGGACGACATCTGGCATCAGGAAGCACACCACTCCACCGCGCTTGAGGGCAACACCCTGGTCCTTCGCGAGGTGCAAGCACTCCTGGATCAAGGTCGGGCCGTCGGGGCGAAGCCGCTCAGCGAGTACAACGAGGTCCAGGGCTACGCTGACGCCGCCCGCTGGGTCTACGGCCAGGCGTTGGAACCGGACGCTTGGCACGACGGCCGCCTCGTCACCCTCGGCGAGATCCGCCATATCCACCACGCGGCGATGACCCCGGTCTGGAACGTGGCACCTCACCCGGACGCGAGCGACCGCGAAGGCCCCGGCAACTTCCGCGAGCACGACATCGCCCCCTTCACCGAAGGCATGACGCCGCCACGCTGGCCGCTGGTCCCGGCACAGGTCGAGCAGTGGGTTGCCGAGGTCTGTGCTCTTGGCCGGCTGATCGAGGAGAGCACGGATCTCGACCGGCCCCTTCCCGAGGAACTGGCCAGGATCCACAACCGGTTCGAACGGATTCACCCGTTCCTCGACGGGAACGGCCGAACCGGTCGACTCGTCATGAACCTCGTCCTCGTCCGCCTCGGGTATCCGCCGATCATCATCCTCAAGCGACAGCGGGACGCGTACCTGACCGCACTGCGCAGGGCGGACGCGGGAGACTACGGCACCCTGGGCGAGCTGATCGCCCGGGCGATGGAGGACAATCTCAACCGCTTCATCGTCCCCAACGTGGCCGGCCCCGCGAGGATGGTCCCGCTCGCCGCACTCGTCGATGAAGAGCTGTCTCTCGCGGCGCTCCGACAGGCAGCCCAGCGCGGTCGCCTGAACGCCGTACAGGGCCCTGACGGAGTCTGGCGCTCGTCACGCAAGTCCGTCGCGGCCTACAAGGCCGCCAAACACCAGCGCAGGCCCCGCTCCACGGCTTGACGCCCCGCACCGGAATGCGGGCAGGGGGCGTGCGGTTTGATTGACGCATGGCATCTCGTGCACGTGTACGCGCCCCCGAGCTGGTCGGGGCAGGCGGTTGGCTGAACACCGGCGGCAAGGAGCTCGCGCTCGCCGACTTCCGGGGCAAGATCACGATCCTGGACTTCTGGACCTTCTGCTGCATCAACTGCCTGCACGTCCTGGACGAGCTGCGGGAGCTGGAGGAGAAGCACCGCGACACCGTGGTGATCGTCGGGGTGCACTCGCCGAAGTTCGTGCACGAGGCCGACCACCAGGCCGTGGTCGACGCCGTCGCCCGCTACGAGGTGCACCACCCGGTGCTGGACGACCCGGCGCTGGCCACCTGGAAGCAGTACGCCGTCCGGGCCTGGCCGACGCTGGTGGTGATCGACCCGGAGGGCTACGTGGTCGCCCAGCACGCCGGCGAGGGCCACGCCCACGCGCTCGCCCGGCTGGTCGAGGAGCTGGAGGCGGAGCACGCCGCGAAGGGCACGCTGCGCCGCGGCGACGGCCCGTACGTGGCGCCGGAGCCGACCGCGGGGGCCCTGAAGTTCCCCGGCAAGGCGGTCCGGCTGCCGAACGGCCACTTCCTGGTCGCCGATTCCGGCCACCACTCGCTGGTCGAGCTGGCCGAGGACGGCGAGACGGTGGTGCGCCGGATCGGCGACGGGCAGCGCGGGCTGGTGGACGGCGACGGCACGGACGGCGACGGCCCGCGGTTCAGCGAGCCGCAGGGCCTCGCGCTGCTGCCGGAGGGCTCGGCGTACGACGTGGTCGTCGCCGACACCGTCAACCACGCCCTGCGCGGCGTGCGCCTCGCCGACGGCCTGGTGACCACGCTGGCCGGCACCGGCCGCCAGTGGTGGCAGGGTTCGGCCACCGAGGGCCCGGCCCGCGAGGTGGACCTCTCCTCGCCGTGGGACGTCGCCTGGTTCGACGGCCGGGTCTGGATCGCGATGGCCGGCGTGCACCAGCTGTGGTCGTACGACCCGGCCGCCGGCACGGTCGCGGTCGCGGCCGGCACCACCAACGAGGGCCTGGTGGACGGGCCCGCCGCCGAGGCCTGGTTCGCCCAGCCGTCCGGTCTCGCGGTCTCCGCGGACGGCGAGCGGCTCTGGGTCGCCGACTCCGAGACCTCGGCGCTGCGCTGGGTTTCACGTGAAACAGGGGCGGTCCGGACCGCCGTCGGCACCGGCCTGTTCGACTTCGGCCACCGCGACGGCGCGGCCGACCAGGCGCTGTTCCAGCACCCGCTGGGCGTCACCGTGCTGCCGGACGGCTCGGTGGCCGTCGCCGACACCTACAACCACGCGCTGCGCCGCTACGACCCGGCGAGCGACGAGGTCAGCACGCTGGCCACCGACCTGCGCGAGCCCTCCGGGGCGGTGCTGGTGGACGGCGACATCGTGGTGGTCGAGTCGGCCCGGCACCGGCTGACCAGGCTGCGGCTGCCGGAAGAGGCGGTGCGGGTCGAGTCGGTGGCGCACCGCACCCGGCGCGCGGCCACCGAGGTCGCCCCGGGCGCCTTCCGGCTGGACGTGGTCTTCGAGGCGCCGAACGGCCAGAAGCTGGACGAGCGCTACGGCCCGTCCACCCGGCTGCTGGTCAGTTCGACCCCGCCCGAGCTGCTGGTCTCCGGCGCGGGCGCGGACACCGACCTCTCCCGTGAGCTGGTGCTCTCCGCCGAGGTCGCCGAGGGCGTGCTGCACGTCTCGGCGATGGCCGCCTCCTGCGACGACGACCCGGAGATCGAGTACCCGGCCTGCCACGTGCACCAGCAGGACTGGGGCGTGCCGGTGAAGCTGGTCGCCGACGGCGCCCGCCGCCTCCCGCTGGTCCTGGCCGGGATGGAGTAACCCGCAGCGGCACGCACCGGAACACCGCGCAGCGGAGCAGCGCGCAGGAACAACGCACAGGATCAACGCACAGCGGAACAGCGCGAAGGGGCCCGGCGGGACGACCGCCGGGCCCCTTCCGCGTCCGCCGTCAGCCCTCCAGGAAGGCCTTGAGCGCGCTGGCCAGCAGGTACGGGTCCTCCGCGCCGCACAGCTCGCGCGCCGAGTGCATGGAGAGCGCCGCGATGCCGCAGTCCACCGTCTTGATGCCCAGCCGCGCCGCCGTGATCGGGCCGATCGTCGTACCGCAGGGCATGGCGTTGTTGGAGACGAAGGTCTGCCACGGCACGCCCGCCTTCTCGCAGGCGGCCGCGAACACCGCCCGGCCGACGCCGTCGGTCGCGTAGCGGTTGTTGACGTTGACCTTGAGGATCGGCCCGCCGTTCGGCATCGGGTGGTGGCCCGGCTCGTGCCGCTCGCTGTAGTTCGGGTGGACGGCGTGGCCCATGTCCGAGGAGAGGCAGACGGTGCCGGCGAGGGCCCGGGCCCGGTCCTCGGTGGTGCCGCCGCGCGCGTGGATCGTCCGGTCCAGCACGGTGCCGAGCAGCGGGCTCTGCGCGCCGGTGTCGGACTCGCTGCCGGTCTCCTCGTGGTCGAAGGCGGCCAGCACCGGGATGTACGGCAGGCGGGCGGCGCCCTCGGCGGTGGCGACGGCGGCGAGCGCGGCGGTGGCCGCGTGCACCGAGAGCAGGTTGTCCAGGCGCGGGGCGGCCAGCAGTTCGCGGTCGCGGCCCAGGTAGGAGGCGGGCTGGACGTCGTGGGTCATGAGGTCCCAGCCGACCACGTCGGCGGCGGCCAGACCGGCCCGCTGGGCGACGTAGGAGATCAGCGCGCCCTCGTCGACCGGGCCGAGGCCCCAGATCGGGGTGAGGTGGCGCTGCTTGTCGAGCTTCATGCCCTCGTTGACCTGGCGGTCCAGGTGGATGGCGAGCTGCGGCACGCGCAGCAGCGGCTCGTCCAGCTGGACCAGCCGGGCGGTGCCGTCCTTGAGCGCGAGTCGGCCGGAGAGGCCGAGGTCGCGGTCCAGCCAGGTGTTCAGCGGGACGCCGCCGTAGATCTCCACGGCGACCTGCCGCCAGCCCTCCGAGCCGGTGTCCGGCACCGGCTTGACCCGCAGGTTGGGCGAGTCGGTGTGGGTGCCGACGATCCGGAACGGCGTCTCGGGGCCCGCTCCCTCCGGCAGGTACCAGGCGATCAGCGCGCCCCCGCGGATCAGGTAGCGCCCGCCGGCCGCGTCGTCCCACGCGTCCGTCTCGGTGACCTGCCGGAAGCCCGCCTTCTCCAGCCGCTCCGCGGCGCTCGCCACCGCGTGGTACGGGGAGGGTGAGGTGCCGAGGAACGCGATCAGGTCGTCGCTGTGCGTCCGGTCGAAGAATGCCTGGCGGGCGGCGGTCGACATGCTGCTCCTGGGTCGAGTGAGGGCCGAAGCCGGATGGGGAGTCGGCTTCGCACCTGAGCATATGCCCGTACACGGACAGGGCATTCGGAACACCTGGTTCGGTGCACGACCCGGACACGACCGTGAACCGCCGCGCACGGTCGGAGCTTTCCGCCGCCGGACCACCGCCCCGGACGCACGCCCCGACCACGGCCCCGGACGCACACCCGGAGCACCGCCCCGGACGCACACCCCCACCACGGCCCCGGACGCACCGAAGGGCCCGGTGGCAGCCGGGCCCTTCGGTACGAGGGTGTGTCAGGCGGTTCGAGGGGGGCGCGGGCCTTAGAAGGCCTCCTCCGCCAGCTCCATGATCTCGTTGTCGATGCCCTCGGCGATCAGGCGCTGCGGGGCGACGGTCGGCAGGACGTTCTTGGCGAAGAAGCGGGCGGCCGCGACCTTGCCCTGGTAGAACGGGACGTCCTTCTCGGAGGCGCCGGCCTCCAGCTTGGCCAGGGCCACCGCGGCCTGGCGCAGCAGCAGCCAGCCGACCACGACGTCGCCGGAGACCATCAGCAGGCGGGTGGTGTTCAGGCCCACCTTGTACATGTTCTTGACGTCCTGCTCGACCGAGGTCAGGTCGGCGATGAGCTTGCCGACGATGGCCTCCAGGTCGCCGGCGGCCTTGGCGAGCAGCTCGCGCTCGGCGGCCAGGGCGTCGCCGCCCTCGGCCGAGCCGATGAACTTCTGGATCTGCTCGTTCAGGGCGGTGAGCGCCTGGCCGCCGTCCTTGACGATCTTGCGGAAGAAGAAGTCCTGGCCCTGGATCGCCGTGGTGCCCTCGTACAGGGTGTCGATCTTGGCGTCCCGGATGTACTGCTCGATCGGGTACTCCTGGAGGTACCCGGAGCCGCCGAAGGTCTGGAGCGACTGGGCGAGCTGCTCGTAGGACTTCTCCGAGCCGTAGCCCTTGACGATCGGCAGCAGCAGGTCGTTGAGGCGCTCGGCGGCCTCGTCGTGCTCGCCGCGCAGCTTGGCGGCCATCATGTCGTCCTGGGTGGACGCGGTGAACAGCACCAGCGCGCGCATGCCCTCGGCGTAGGCCTTCTGGGTCAGCAGCGAGCGGCGCACGTCCGGGTGGTGGGTGATGGTGACGCGCGGGGCGGTCTTGTCCAGGAACTGCGAGATGTCGGCACCCTGCACGCGCTCCTTGGCGTACTCCAGGGCGTTCAGGTAGCCGGTGGAGAGGGTGGCGATGGCCTTCGTGCCGACCATCATCCGGGCGAACTCGATGATCTTGAACATCTGGCGGATGCCGTCGACCTTGTCGCCGAGCAGCCAGCCCTTGGCCGGGTGCTTGGCGCCGAAGGTCATCTCGCAGGTGTTCGAGGCCTTGAGGCCCATCTTGTGCTCGACGTTGGTGGCGTAGACGCCGTTGCGCTCGCCCAGCTCGCCGGTCTCCCAGTCGAAGTCGAACTTGGGGACGATGAACAGGCCCAGGCCCTTGGTGCCCGGCTTTCCGCCCTCGGGGCGGGCCAGCACCATGTGGATGATGTTCTCGGACATGTCGTGCTCGCCCGAGGTGATGAAGCGCTTGACGCCCTCGATGTGCCAGGAGCCGTCCTCCTGCTGGATCGCCTTGGTGCGGCCGGCGCCCACGTCGGAGCCCGCGTCGGGCTCGGTGAGGACCATGGTGGAGCCCCACAGGCGGTCGGTCATCCGCTTGGCGACCTCGAGCTGCTCCTCGGTGCCCTCCTCGGCGATGACGCCGGCGAAGGCCGGGCCGGAGGAGTACATCCAGATGGCCGGGTTGGAGCCCAGGATCTGCTCGGCGAAGGCCCAGATCAGCGAGTTCGGGGTGACCTGGCCGCCGATCGACTCCGGGATGCCCAGGCGCCACCACTCGGCGTCCATGAAGGTCTGGTAGCTCTTCTTGAAGGTGGCCGGGATCGGCGCGGTGTTGGTCTCCGGGTCGAAGACCGGCGGGTTGCGGTCGGTGTCGGCGTAGGACGCCGCGAGGTCGTTCTCGGCGAGGCGCGCGATCTCGCTGAGGATGTTCTTCGCGGTCTCGACGTCCATGTCCGCGAACGGTCCGGTGCCGTACACCTGCTCGCGGCCGAACACCTCGAAGAGGTTGAACTCCACGTCCCGCAGGTTGGACTTGTAGTGACCCATGGCCGTTATCTCCGGTTCGTCGCTTCCGGGAGACCGCCGCGTTCCGGCGTCCCGTACCCACCAGTAGGCATCATGATGCTACCCAGCGGTAACTTGGGCAAGCCCCCGCCGGCGAATCCGCTATGAACGTGGTCACGTCCCACAGCCGACGCGGCCACTCCTTGTCAGGATCGGTGCCAGCGGAGAGGGGTGCGCTCCCGCTAGCCTGTCCGTGTGTACGGATATGACCAGAACACATACCCGGGCGACCCCTACCAGCAGCAGGCGGGACCGCAGCAGGGCATGAACGGCATGCCCGGACCCGACGCCTACGGCGGGCAGTCGCAGGCCCCCCAGCAGTCCCTGTACCCCGAACCCTCGCCACCCTCACTCGCGGACGCCGTCCGGGCCTTCACCACCGGCTCGATGGCGGTCGAGGACTTCCAGGCGATCTTCATCACCTCGAAGGTGCACTGCCCCCGCGGCGAGCGCCCCGGCTTCCTGGCGCTGCACAACACCCCGACGCCGGTGATCCCGATGTTCAGCTCGCTGAAGGAGCTGCGCCGCTACGCCGGCAAGGACTCCAAGCACTTCACCGTCACCGGCGCCGAGGTCCTGGACCTGCTGCCGACCGGCTACGGCTTCGCGCTGGACATGGAGGGCGAGCACCGGATGGTGTTCGACGCCAAGGCCGTCGAGCAGATGGTCGACTTCACGATGCGCCGGATGTACGGCTGACCCATGCTGGACGAGGAGCCCCGCGCTCCTTCGTCGCTACATAGTTCAACTTTCAACTTGCTTGTTGTTGAGGATTGAACTAACCTCATGGATGTAGGCCAGACACCCCCCGAAGGAGGCCGACATGCCCGCCGTGACCGTCGACAACCCGCTGACCCTCCCGCGCGTCACCACGCCGGACCCCGCCGTCACGAGCGCACGGCCGGTCCTCACCGTGGCGACCGCCCCCGAGGGCTACGAGGGCGAGGGCTTCCCCGTCCGCCGCGCCTTCGCCAAGATCAACCAGAAGTACCTCGACCCGTTCATCATGATGGACCAGATGGGCGAGGTGGACTACGCGGCCGGCGAGCCCAAGGGCACCCCCTGGCACCCGCACCGCGGCTTCGAGACCGTCACCTACATCATCGACGGAACGTTCATCCACCGGGACTCGCACGGCGGCGGCGGCACCATCACCGACGGCGACACCCAGTGGATGACCGCCGGCTCCGGCCTCCTGCACATCGAGACCCCGCCGGAGTCCCTGGTGCAGTCCGGCGGCCTGTTCCACGGCCTCCAGCTGTGGGTCAACCTGCCCGCCTCGGACAAGATGATCACCCCGAAGTACCAGGACATCCGCGGCGGCAGCGTCAAGCTGCTCAGCACCGAGGACGGCGGCGCGCTCCTGCGCGTCATCGCCGGCGAGCTGGACGGCCACCAGGGCCCGGGCACCACCTTCACCCCGATCACCATGATCCACGCCTCGATCAACCCCGGCGCCCAGATCACCCTGCCCTGGCGCTCCGACTTCAACGCCCTCGCCTACGGCCTCGCCGGCAACGGCTCGGCCGGCACCGAGCACCGCCCCTTCCACCGGGGCCAGGCCGTCGTCTTCGGCGACGGCGACTCGATCACCCTGCGCGCCGACGAGAAGCAGGACTCCCGCGACAACAACTTCGAGGTCGTCCTCCTCGGCGGCCTCCCGATCCGCGAACCCGTCGCCCACTACGGCCCGTTCGTGATGAACAGCCACCGTGAACTCCAGCAGGCCATGGAGGACTTCCAGGCCGGCCGCCTCGGCACCATCCCCGCCGACGGCCACTGAGCCCGCCCGCTCGTGAGGGCCCGGACCGCACCCGGTCCGGGCCCTCGCGCGTTCACCGCCTACAGCAGCGCGTACAGGGCCGAGGCGTCGTCGTGCGTCTTGCCGCGCGGCCAGCGCTCGCAGCCGGCGTCCGCCCGCTCCACCGCCCGGACCTGGGCGATCAGCTCGCCCGGGCCGGACTCGGCGAGCAGCCGCAGCACGTCGCCCCAACTGCCCAGCCCGAAGCGCTCGGTGTAGCGCGAGGCGCCGTCGGTGAGGGCGGCCAGCGCGTGCAGCCGGTCCAGCCGGACGAAGCCCGTCTCGGCGTGCTCGGCCGCCCGCGGGCTGGCGGCGGCGATCCACGGGCCGTTGCCCCGGTTGCGGGCGGCGCGCACGGCCAGCACGTACTCCAGGTGCAGCGCGGCCCGCTCGGCCGAGCCGGGGACGGTCTCCCAGACCTGTCGGCGCAGTTCCTCGCCGCCGGGGAAGCGCTGGTTGTCCCCGATCACCTTCGGCGGACCGTCCTTGAACTCCAGCACCAGCAGGGAGTCGCCGAGCACCAGGTACTCCAGCGCCTCGCCGTGCCGCCGGGCCGCGACGACCATCGCGGCGGGGGTGTTCGGGTGGGCCAGGTCGCAGCGGCCGCCGTGCAGCGCGGCCGTCTCCACGATGGCGTCGGCCAGGCAGTCGGCGATCGAGCGGTCCGCCCGGTCGGTGAGCCGGGCGAGCAGGTGCACGCCCAGCCGGCGCACGTACCAGGCCGTCCCGTGCCGGCACCCGGACTCCAGACCGACCGGCGAGCTCGCGCCGTCCAGCAGGACCAGCGCCTCCGGCGAGGCCACCGCGAAGTCCTCGCTCTCGCGGTCGGGCCGCCGTGCTTCCCCTGCGAGCTGTAGCTGCATCCCGACAGTGTGGCCGCCGCCCCCGGCCCGCGCCCAGACCCGTGCGCCGGTGTGGCGCGGGCCGGGCCCGGCGCCCGGTGGCAGCCGGGGTGATTCGGCCATACCGTCGGACAGTGACCGGACGATTCGGCCAATCGGAGCGGGGCGGGTTTGGGACCACCTTCGGGTGTCCGGGCGGCCCGCGACTGACGAGGAGCGGAAGATGTTCTGGGAGTTCATCGTGTTGCTGGCCGCCTCGCTCGGCTTCCCGACCGCCGCACTGCTGTTCCTGATCGGCGGGCCGCGCTTCCCCGACGAGCAGCGCGGCCCCGACACCCGGGGCGCCGGGGCCGCTCGCCGCTCGTAGGGCCTGTCCCACCGCGGACACGGGTCGAGGGCCGGCCCCGGGTTTCCGGAATCCCCTGTGTTCCGGAAACCCCGGGGCCGACGCGGTCTACGGCTTCCAGGCCGGGTCGCGGCCGAGCAGCGCCAGGGCGCGGTCGAACCGGCCGGTGCCACCGCCGGGTTCGAGCCCCGGGGCGAAGGCCCGGCCGGGCGCCCGGTGCTCCTCGGTGTCGGGGACGGCCTCGGTCACCGTCAGCAGCGCGGTGGCCAGCGCGTCGTCGCCGTCCACCGCCGCGACCAGCGCGTCCCGGGTGCCGAGCGCGGCGGCGACGTCCCAGCCGTGCACCAGGGTGTCCAGCAGGTGGAAGCCCACCGCCTGAGTGAGCGGGAAGGGGCCGCCGTCACGGATCTCGGGCAGCCAGAGCGGCCGGTCGGCGGCAGCCGCCTCCCGGAAGGCCTCGGTGAGGTCGGTACCGGTGCGCCGGAAGGCGCCCGCCGGGTCGGCGCCGAGCGGGGCGTCCGCGAACAGCGCCAGGTCCGGCCCGGCGCCGCGGGCGGCCGCGGCGAAGCCCTGGTGCTGGCCGACGCAGTGCTCCAGCAGCTTGCGCAGCGTCCACCCGGCGCAGGGGGTGGGCAGGTCGAGCTGGTCCGGCCGTAAGCCGTCCACCACCTGGACGGCCAACTCCATGGCCTGTGCGTGCAGTTCGATGATCCTCATACGACAGCGACCTCCCGGCCGGCAGAGATGAACCCGATCACCTGATCAACAACGGTCGGCTCCGCGATAATCCGGCTGCGGCCCAGGCCCTGAGTAACGATCAGCTCCGGCCACCCCCCGTACGCCTCGCGCAGCCGGTGCGCCTCGCTCGGCGGGACGACGGTGTCGCCCTCGTCGTGCACGACCGGGACCGGCCCGCCGACCACCTCGACCCGGCCGATCCGGCGCTCGCCTAACGCTCCGCCAACGCCCGTTCGATGAACGCCGCTTGGGCCAGCAGTAGCTCGTCCCCGCCCGGCGCTCCGACCACCTGGAGGCCCAGCGGCAGCCCCTCCTCGGTCCGCCCGGCCGGCAGGCTCAGCGCCGGCCGCCCGAGGAAGCTCCACGGCAGCGACATCACCGCGTCCCCGGTGCTGTGCAGGCCCTCCGGCGCCCCGCCGGTCGCCGAGGGCGCCAGCCACAGGTCCACCCCGGCCGCGGCGCCCGCCGCGGCCACCCGCTCGCGCAGCCGCTCCCGGAACCTCAGGGCGGCCTCCCGGTCCTCGGCCGCGACGCCCTGGCCGATCCGGATGCCCACCGCAGTCTCCGGCCGGTAGAGACCGCCGAAGCGGGCGAACCAGTCGGCGTGGCTGCGGGCCAGCTCGAAGCGGTTGACCGTCTGCAGCTGCCGGGCGACCTCGGCGAAGTCCGGGAACAGCTCGACCCGGCGCACCGTGAGCCCGGCCCGCGCCAGCCGGACCAGCTGCCCCTCGAAGGCGCGCAGCGCGGCCGGTTCGGCGCACTCCAGGTACGTCCCGTCCGGCACCCCGAGCACGGGCTGCCGGACCTCAGCAGCACCGATCCGGTCGTCTCCCCGCCAGTCGTCGCAGAGCAGCGGGGCCGCCAGGGCCGCGCCCGCCAGGTCGGCGGTGAAGGTCCCCAGGGTGTCGAGGCTCGGCGCGTTCGGGATCACCCCCGCGATCGGGATCCGCCCGTACGTCGGCCGGAAGCCCACCACCCCGCAGTACGCGGCCGGGCGGATCACCGAGCCGACCGTCTGGGTGCCGATCGCCAGCGGCACCAGCCCGGCCGCGACCGCCGCCGCCGACCCGCTGCTGGAGCCGCCCGGGGTGTGCCCCGGGCGGTGCGGGTTGCGGGTCGGGCCCGGGGCGCTCGCGGCGAACTCGGCGGTCACCGTCTTGCCCGCGACCAGCGCCCCCGCCGCCAGCAGCCGGTCCACCACCACGGCCTGCGGCCCGGCCAGCACCCCGGGCGGCAGCGCCGAACCGCCGTGCGTGGGCAGCCCGTCCACGTGCACGATGTCCTTGACGCCCACCGCCACCCCGTACAGCGGCGGCCGCCGGTCGGGCTCCGGGTACCGCGCGGCCAGCTCGCGCGCCCGCGACCGCAGCCGGTCGTACCGCCCGGGCTCCGGCACGAACGCGTGGATCAGCGGGTCCACCCGCTCGACCAGCGCGCACAACCGGTCCACGTACTCGGGAAGTTCCGGCACACCGGCGCGCAGCCCGGCGGCCTCATCGGTCAACGGCCGCGGCCGGACGAGGGATTCCTCCATGCCGAGCACGGTAGCGCCGTTTACGGGTGCTCGGCCGCCAGGTACGGCGCCTCACGCAGGAAGTACGCCCCGCAGGTGTGACAGCACAGCTCCGGGGTCTTCCCCCAGTCCACCGCCTCCCGCACCCGCGCCCCCGGGTCGAGCTCGCGGCCGCACATCGCCACGCTCTCCTCACCCCGGACCACGTGCCACAGCCGCACCCCGCCGGCCTCGCCGCCGGCGCCGTACTCGGCTCGCATCTGGTGCATCATGCCCCCATCGTCCGACCGCCGCGCGCACCCGGCAACCGGAGCGGGACCACCGGCCGGCGACCCGTACGGCCAGCCCCGGCCGGCTCACCGCGGACATCCGGAGCGTCTCTCTCCGTGACATCCACGTTGACGGGGCCTACCGTCCGGCCGAGACTGGTTGCGCGTACGCTCCAGACTCGGCTACGGGGGGAACCGATGGGCGATGCAGTGTTTTTGACGATCGATCATCTTTCGAGAATGCGCGCGGCGGCCGACCGGGTCAGGGGGCTCTCCCAGCGCCGCGCCCAAGTCCTCGAACTCATCGGAACCGACCTGTCCAACCAGGAGATCGCCGCCGAACTGCGGATCGAGGAGCGGACCGTCAAGGCGCACACCGCCGCCCTGTTCGAGCAGCTCGGCGTGTGCTCGCGCATCCAACTGGCCCAGGCGGCCCTGCTGTTCCGGCTGGAGGACTGTACCTGAGGACACTGGTGGACCCGTCCGGCCCGGTGCTGAGATGTCCTGGCCCCACTCGGGGCATCGGCAACTACCCTCCGCACCAAGAGAGATGGGGATCACCATGCTCAAGAACCGGATGGGCCGCGTGGCCACCGTGGCGGCCGCCGCCGTCGCCGCGCTGACCCTCGGCACCGGTGCCGCCAACGCCCTCTACGTCAGCGACTACACCACCGCCGCCAACATCCGCAGCGGCCCGTACACCAGCAACTCCATCAACGGCATCGGCTACCCGGGCCACGGCACCAACGACTGGTGCTGGACCCCGGGTTCGACCGTCAACGGCTACTTCGCCTGGGACAGCAACACCGACCGGAAGACCGGCGTCTGGGGCTACACCTTCGAGGACTACATCTCCGGCGCCTACGCCAACCAGCAGACCAAGTGCTGATCTGCCCCACCGCACCACGGCCCTCTTCGCCCCACCGCTAATGGGGCGAAGAGGGCTCCGCCCGAGACTACCGGCCCGCCCACCCGATGAGGTCCACTCGTGAGGTCCCACCGCCGCACCGCCCTGGTCGTCGCCGCCGCCGGGCTCGCCCTGCTCACCGGCTGCTCCTCCGGCGGGAGCGCCGCCCCGGCCACCGGCGGATCCGGCGGCCGGGCCGCCGCGCCCGCCCTGACCGCGACGCCCAGCCCGACGACCGTGGCCGACACCCAGCAGCTCCCGCTGCGGGCCTTCGCGGCGAGCCCCCAGGAGCTGACCGGCATCGCGAAGGCGCAGGGCCTGCTCACCCAGGACTGCATGAAGCGGCTCGGCTTCGCCTCCTGGCAGCCGAACAACGCCGACCTCACCAAGGCCGGCAAGGACGACATGCCCACGCCGTACGGGTTCCTCAACGAGGCGCAGGCCGCCCAGTACGGGTTCCACGCACCCGGCAGCATCGGGGGAGCCAAGACCAACAGCAGTCCGATGAACCCCGCCGAGTTCACCGCGCTGTCCGGGCTGAAGTCCCCCACCGGCGGCGAGCCGGCCGGCGGCAGCACCCCGCCCGGCGGCTGCACCGGCGAGGCCGACCGCAAGCTCAAGGGCGACAAGCCGCCCGCCGCCGACGTCTACGGCGACCTCACCGGCCAGTCGATGAACCGCACCAAGGCGGACGCCCGGGTGGTCGCCGCCACCACCGAGTGGGCGTCCTGCATGAAGCAGCGGGGCTACGCCTACGGCAACCCCGAGAGCCTCAGCACCGAGTCCTGGGGCCCCACCGTGACCCAGCGGGAGATCGACACCGCCAAGGCCGACGTCGCCTGCACCCGGCAGACCAACCTCTCCGGCATCGCCTTCGGCGTGCAGAGCGCCATCCAGAAACAGCTGATCGAGCAGCACGACAACGAGCTGAAGGCCTACCGCGCCGCCATCCAGTCCCAGCTCGACCAGGCGGCGGCGGTGCTGCGGGAGCACGGCCAGTGAGCCGCGCCCGGCCCGGCCGCCCGGCGCGGACGGCCGCCGCCGCCCTGGCCTGCGCCGCCGTCCTGGCCGCCGCGGGCTGCTCCGGCACCTCCTCGGCCGCCCCGGACCGCACCACCGCCACCGGCCCGTACGGCGAGCGGCTGACCGCGGTCGGGGACGACCTGCGGCAGCCGTACCTCGCCTACTGGGACGAGTGGACGAAGGTCGCCCGGGCCGGCGACGTCGCCGCCGCGCCGCTGGACGCCCACGCCGACGAGCCCAACCTCTCCATCCTGCGCGCCTCGGTGGACCAGCTGCGCCAGGAGGGACAGCACATGAGCGGCGAGGTGAGGCACCGGCTGCTCGGCGTGTGGACCGACGGGGAGGCCCGCCGGATGTACGACTGCGTCGACCTGAACGCCTGGCGGATCGTGGACGCGGGCACCGGCCGCGAGATCAGCCAGGTCGGCCAACGGCCCGAACAGCTCAGCATCATGACGATGCGTCGGATCGACGGGGTGTGGAAGGTTACGGACATCCAGAACCCGCTGCCGTGCCCCGGGGGCACCGCCGCCCCGTCCCGCAGCAGCTGACCCCCGTCCGAGCGCGAAGCACCGGAAGACGTACCGGAAATGGAAGCCGTGGAGACACCCGAGCCCGAGGCCACCGCAGCGGAACCCGCCACCCCGGCCGGGCCCACCCCGCGTCGACGGCGGCGGCTGATCGTCGTGATCGCCCTGGTCGCGGCGGTCACCGCCGGGGGCGGGATGTGGGCCGCCACCCTGATCCGCTCGCCGGAGCAGGCCGCCGCCGACGCCAAGGCGCCGCCCGCCACGGTGCTCACGGCGCCGGTGGTGCAGCGGGTGCTGTCCAACACCACCGTCCTGCGCGGGGTGTTCACGGCCGGCCAGTCCTTCCCGGTGCAGCCGGGCGCGGTCTCGGCCAGCGCCGGCGGCCCGGGCGGCGGCAACCCGATCGTGACGGCGCTGAAGGTCGGCAGCGGGGACGCGGTGGACTCCGGACAGGTGCTGGCCGAGGTGTCCGGACGGCCGGTGATCGCCCTGCCCGGCTCGACGCCCGCCTACCGCGACATGGCGCCGGGCGAGTCCGGCGGCGACATCGGCCAACTGCAGGACGTGCTCCGGGACATGGGGTACTACCCGGGCGGCGACGACAAGGGGTACTTCGGGGCCGCCACCAAGGCCGCGGTGGCCAGGCTCTACCAGAAGCTCGGCTACCCGGCGGCCACCACCGGCGACCAGACCGCCACCGCCGTCCGGACCGCCCAGCAGGCCGTGGACCAGGCCAAACAGGCCGTCCAGGACCTGGCGAGCCAGCCGGCCCGCGGCGGCGAGCCGACCGCCGCGGCCACGGCGGGCACGGCGGACACGGCGGGCACGGCGGCCGGCAAGAGCGGCGCACCGGCCCCGGGGGCCACCGGGACCGGCGCGCCCTCCGGGGGCGCCGCCGCACTCGCCCGGGCCCGCGCCGATCTCACCGCCAAGCAGCAGGACCTGGCCCGCGCCCAGGCCAAGGACGGCCCCCAACTGCCCGCCGCCGAGGTGGTCTTCCTGCCCGCGCTGCCGGCCCGGGTGGGCGCCGTCGGCGCCAGGGTCGGCGACAGGGTGACGGCCCCGGTCCTCACCCTCACCGCCGGCGGCCTCAACCTGACCGGCCACCTGCTCCCCGGCGACGCCCCGCTGGTCAAACCCGGCATGGACGTCACCGTGCTGTCCGAGACCACCGGCGTCCAACTCCCCGCCAAGGTCGGCTCGGTGGGCGCGCTCGTCACCCCGGGCAGCCCCGGTGGCGGCGGTGGCGGTGGCAGCGGCGGGGGTGGCGCCGCCAGCGCGGCACCGGCGGCCCCGGGCGCCGGCACCGACCCCTACGTCCCGCTCGTCGTCACGCCCGACGCGCCCTGGGACCCGGCCCTGGAGGGCCAGGACGTCCGGATCACCGTGGTCGCCGCCTCCACCCAGGGCGAGGTGCTCGCCGTGCCCTCCTCGGCCATCAGTTCGGGCGTCGACGGCCGGACCTCGGTGTCCGTCGCCGGCGCCGACGGCACCCGGCGCACCGTGGAGGTGACGGCGGGCGTCGCCGCGGACGGCTTCGTCGAGGTCAAGCCCGCCGCCGGAGCCGAACTCAGGCCCGGCGAGCAGGTCGTGGTCGGCCGGTGAGCGGCGCCGAGACGGACCCCGCCGGAGCGGACCGCGACACCCCGGTGATCCGGCTGCGCGGGGCGTTCCGCACCTTCCCCGGACCACCGCCGGTCACCGCCCTGCACCCCCTCGACCTGGAGGTCGCCCGCGGCGAGTACGCCGCCGTGATCGGCCCCTCGGGCTCCGGCAAGTCCACCTTCCTCAACCTGCTCGGCCTGCTCGACCGGCCCAGCGGCGGCACGTACGAACTCGACGGCATCGACACCGGCGCGCTCTCCGAGGCCCGTCGCACCGCGCTCCGCGGGCGCCGGATCGGCTTCGTCTTCCAGTCCTTCCACCTGCTGCCGTACCGGACCGCCCTGGAGAACGTGATGCTCGCCCAGGTCTACAACGGATCGGCCAGGGCGGGCCGGGCCGAGGCCGCCCGGCGGGTCCTGGACCAGGTCGGCCTCGGCCACCGGGCCGAGGCCCTGCCCTCCAGGATGTCCGGAGGAGAACGCCAACGCGTCGCGGTGGCACGGGCGTTGGTGAACCGGCCGTCGCTCCTGCTGTGCGACGAGCCGACCGGGAACCTCGACTCGGCGACGGCCCTGCGGGTCATGGAACTGTTCGAGGAACTGCACGGGAGCGGCCTGACCCTGCTGGTCATCACCCATGACCGGGAGGTCGCCGAACGGGCCCGCCGGACCATCACCATCCGGGACGGCCGGCTGAGCGCGACCGGGGCGGCGGTCGAGCGGTGAGGAGACGCGCCACGTCCACCGAAGTCCCGCTCTCCCGGCTCAGGTTGACCGACCTGCTGAGCGAGGCGCTGTCCGGCATGGTGCAGCGGCCCGGCCGGTCGGTGCTCACCCTGCTGGGCACCGTCCTCGGCGTCGGCGCCTTCGTCGCCGTCCTCGGGCTCACCTCCAGCGCCACCGGCCAGATCGGCAAGCGCTTCTCGGCGCTGCAGAACACCACGGTCACCCTGGTCGGCAGCGGAGCGGAGGTGGTCCTCGGCAACGGACAGCACCGGGCCGCCATGGACTTCCCCGAGGACGCCGACCGCCGGGCGGGCCGGCTCAACGGCGCGGTCGCGGCCGGGGTCTACTGGAGCGCGCCGCTGACCGAGCCGAGGATCTCCACCTCCCCGGTGCCCGGCACCGGCTCCGGCGCCGGGCTCAACATCCTGGCGCTCTCCCCCGGCGGCTTCGACGCGATCGAGGCCCGGGTCTCCGCCGGCACCGTCTACAACGCCTTCCACAGTGAACGCGGCCTGCGCGTCGCCGTCCTGGGCTCGGCCGCCGCCGGACGGCTCGGCATCAGCCGCCTCGACGCCCACCCCGCGGTGTTCGTCAACGGCGTCGGCTTCACCGTCATCGGCATCATCGACGGCAGCACCCGACTGCCCGAGACCGCGCTCGACATCATGGTGCCCACCACCACCGCGCGAACGCTCTGGGGCAACCCACCGCCCGGGGAGAACGGCCGGGCCCGGATGGTGATCCGCACCCGGACCGGCGCGGCCGCCCTGGTCGCCTCCCAGGCCCCGACCGCCCTGCGCCCGGAGGCCCCCAAGGACTTCGAGGCCCTCGCCCCGCCCGACCCGCACACCCTGCGGGACTCCGTCTCCACCGACCTCACCGGGCTGTTCCTGCTGCTGGCCGCCATCTGTCTGGTGATCGGCGCGGTCGGGATCGCCAACACCACGCTGGTCGCCGTCCTGGAGCGCACCGGCGAGATCGGCCTGCGGCGCGCCCTGGGCGCCCGGCCCCGGCACATCGCGGCCCAGTTCCTCACCGAGTCCACCGTGCTCGGCACGCTCGGCGGACTGATCGGCACCGCGATCGGCGTGGCCGTCGTGGTGCTGGTCGCGCTGGCCCGCGACTGGACCGCCCTGCTCCAGCCCTGGACGGTCCTGCCCGCACCCCTGGCCGGCAGCCTGGTGGGCCTGCTGGCCGGCCTCTACCCGGCCCTCCGGGCCGCCGCCGTCGAACCGGCCGAAGCCCTGCGCCACTGACCGACCCGGCTCCCCCGCTCACCCGCCCTACGACGCCGCCTGGAGCAACGCGCCGTCCTGCCACTTGAGGATCTTGTCGAAGCTGACGATCGCCCCGCGCAGCGGGTGGTTGCGCAGTTGGACGTGGTCGGTGAGGGCGTGGATGAGGAAGAGACCCCGGCCGGACTCGGCCGTGAGGTCGGGGAGGGTGTCCAGGTCGACCGGGCGCAGGGTGGGGACGCTGGGGCGACAGGGCAGGACGTGGGTGTCGTACGGGTGGCCGTCGCGGCGGGGGCCGTGGGCGGCGAGGACGCGGGCCGGGACGGTGGCGCGGCCGCGACGGGTGCGGCGGGGCGCCCGGCCCGCCACCGCCGCACGGGCCTGGTCCGGGGCGGGGGTGCGGCGGACGGCGGCGGCCCCGGCGGGCGCGGGGGCCGGCAGGCCGGGCCCCGAGTCGGTGACCTCGATCCGCAGCCGGTCGCCGCAGATCGAGGCGGTGACCTGGAAGCCGTCGTCGGGCCGCCCGGTGGCACCGTGCTCGACGGCGTTGGCGCAGGCCTCGGTGAGGGCGACGCCGAGGTCGTCCGCGATCTGCGGGTCGACGCCCGCGGTCGCCATCGCACCGAGCAGGATGCGCCGGGCCAGCGGAACGCTGGCCGGGTCGCGCTTGAGGTGCAGAGTCCACCAGATGTCCACGGGAGGTCCCTCCTGGCTGCGGCTCCACATACAACTAGGTATCTCCGGGCGATTCCCCGGCGAACCGTGCCCGGGGGCCGCTACCGCCCGTTCGGCGGATGGACCGGGGGCCGGGGTCTGTGCCGGGCGACGCGTACGCCCCCTCGCACGCGCCGCCGAAAGGGGCATTCGTAGGGATTTCCCACCCTGCCCGTGTCGGCGGCGTACGCAATGAGAGGATGGCCCGGCCATGACTGCCCTCGCCGCCGCCCCGCTCCCGGGCGCCCCCGGACCGGCCCAGCCGGTGGGGTCCGCCGCCTGGGACCTACGGCTTGCCCGGGCGGTCCCGTTCGCGCTGGTGTGCACCCTGATAGCCGCCGCCGGGCACGCCCTGGCGGGTGGCGGGAACGTGCCGCCGACCGCGCTGGCGCTGGGCTTCGCCGCGGTGCTGGCGTTCGCGGTGGTCTGCGGCGGGCGGGAGCGTTCGCTGGCGGCCATCGCCGGGGCGCTCGGTGCCGGGCAACTCGGACTGCACTGCCTCTTCCACGGTTTCAACGGTTTCAACGGCTCCATGGCCGGCATGCACCACGGCGGCTCAGGTCCGCTGACCGTGCCGCAGGTGGCCGGCCGGCTGATCTGCAACGAGGCCCGCCCCGGCACGCTGCTCGGCCTGCCGGGCAGCCCGTCCCCGGAGCAGCTGGTCTCCTCCGCGGGCCTGGATCCGCACGCGTTCGCCGCCGCGCCCTGGTGGCAGGCCGGCGTCTTCGGCATGACGCCGTCGATGCTGGCCGGGCACCTCGGCGCCGCGCTGGTCGCGGGCTGGTGGCTGCGGCGCGGCGAGGCGGCCCTGTGGCAGCTGCTGCGGGTGGCCGCCACGGCCGCCCGGGCGCACTGGGCGGCGCCGCTGCGTACGGCGTTCGCGCTGGTGGCCGCGTTGCTGCGCGATCTGTTCGGGGCGGCCGGCCCGGCCCGCCGGTTCGGTGCCCGGGGCGGGGAGAGCCCGCTCCCGGCGGGTGCCGTGCTGCGGCACAGCGTGGTGCGGCGCGGCCCGCCGTGCGGGGCCCTCGCGTACTGACCGGCGTTTCCTGACGGCCTCCGGGCCGTCCCGGGTGCCCGGCGTGCGTACCGTCCGGCCGTTCCCCTCCGACCACCGGGGCGGCCCGAGGCTCCACCCCCACGTCCCCACCCCCGCGGCCCCCGCGGCACGGCTCCCGTCCGTCGCCGGTTCCGGCTGCCGCCGAGCTCCGATCGGAGACCCGCATCATGCGTTCCCTTCCCGCCCGCCGTCTCGCCGCCGTCGCCCTCACCGCCGCCGCGTCCGTGGTGGCGCTGGCCGGCCCCGCCTTCGCGCACGTCACCGTGAACCCCGGTGCGGCCGCCCAGGGCGGCTACACGGCCGTCGACTTCCGGGTGCCGAACGAGAGCGACACGGCGGGCACGGTGAAGCTGGAGGTCAACCTCCCGCTGGACCACCCGCTGGCCTCGGTCCGGACCCTGCCGCTGCCGGGCTGGACCGCCGCGGTCGAGAAGGCCAAGCTCGACAAGCCGATCAAGGTGCACGGCAACGACGTCACCGAGGCCGTCTCCAAGATCACCTGGACCGCCGACGCCGGCACCAGGATCGCCCCCGGCCAGT
Source organism: Kitasatospora sp. NPDC057512 (assembly GCF_042802135.1). Taxonomy (NCBI): domain Bacteria; kingdom Bacillati; phylum Actinomycetota; class Actinomycetes; order Kitasatosporales; family Streptomycetaceae; genus Kitasatospora; species Kitasatospora sp. NPDC057512. Next base: position 415 of record NZ_JBHVET010000036.1, on the reverse strand, counting down.
TCCAGGAGTTCCGGGTCTCGCTCGGCCCGCTGCCGACCGACACCGACAACCTGGTCTTCAAGACCCTCCAGACCTACGACAACGGCGACATCGCCCGCTGGATCGACGAGACCAAGGACGGCCAGCCCGAGCCGGCCAAGCCCGCGCCCGTCCTGAAGCTCACCAAGGCCGCCGAGGGTGACGGCCACGGCGTCACCGCCTCCCCGGCCGCGGGCGCCCACGGGGACAGCTCCGACCGGGCCGCCGCCTCCGGCGACGCCAAGTCCAGCGACTCCACCGCCCGCACCCTGGGCGTGGTCGGCATCGTCGTCGGTGTGATCGGCACCGCCGTCGGTGTGCTCGGCCTGCGCCGCAAGAGCGGCAACGCCGCCTCCTGACCCCACGCCGGCGGGGCCCGTACCCGGAACACCGGTAC
>NZ_JBHVET010000035.1:0-24707 GCF_042802135.1 Kitasatospora sp. NPDC057512 | reverse complement strand
GCCGGGAACAGCGGCGTGGCCGCGCCGTCCTGGAGCCGGGCCACCGGATAGGTGAGGACGGGCTGCGGCACCGCGTCGAGGTTGACGATCGGGGCCTCGACGGCGAACACCGACGGCTGGAGCAGCATCCCCTGTCCGGCCAGGTGCACATCGGCGTCCAGACCGGAGACCGTCGCGATCTCCAGCACGGGCGCCCGCCAGCGGACCCGCCGCGGGTTGACGCGTGCGAGCAGGGCCTCGACGCCGCCGCCGAGCAGCTGGCGGGACCGCACCGCGGCGTCGGCCGCCGTCAAGGCCTCGACCTCCCGCCAGTGCGGGACGAGGGCGTGGCCGGCCACATGCTCCAGGCTGTCGCACAACTGCCGCAGCAGCAGCGGGTCGTCGGGCAGCCGGCGGGCCCACGAGGGCAGGGGCTGGTGCCGAGCCGTGTTCTCCAGGCTGGCCCGTACGCGGCTGCGGGGCGTGGAACGGACCTGTTCGATCAGCTCGGCGGGCGTCGCGGCATTCGCGCCGCTCAGGAAGTCGGTGATCCGCCCGCGCGAGGGCATGAGGGCGAAGACCATGCGCGAGGCGGGATGCAGGGCGGACAGGGTGCGGTGGCGCCAGGCCCCGAGCCGCACCGGCTGGCTGCGCTCCTGCAGCTGCCGTGCCGCGGTGCTCAGCTCGATGCAGGGTGCCGGTCCGTCGGCGATCCGGGTCCGCGCGAGGTCCTCCATGGTGAAGTGGATGCGTAACGGCACGTCGTCGCCCTTCTCCCCAAGCCCGACCGGCCACCGTCGGTGCTGCCGTCCTCCTGCGCTCGACGGCCATCCTCGTCGAGCGGGGGCGCACGGGCCAGTAGGGATCGTGCTGGAATCGGGACGGGGCCGCCGACCCCGAACGGTCGATCAGGTGCTGTCCCGTCAGGCGACCGGCCCAGTTCCGCGAGCGCCCACGAGGCCGGACTGGTGAGCTGTACCGGGAGTCCGCGCCCCGACCGGTCTCCCGCCGCTCCTGGAGGAGGAATCCGTGCCGGACCCGACGTCGTACGCCGACCTGCGCGCCCTGGTGATCAACTGCACCCTCAAGCGCTCCCCGGAACGCAGCCACACCCAGGGCCTGATCGACGTCTCCACCGGCATCCTGCAACGCCAGGGCGTCGCCGTCGACGTCCTGCGCGCCGTCGACCTCGACATCGCGACGGGCGTCTGGCCGGACATGACCGAGCACGGCTGGGAGACCGACGAGTGGCCGGTCATCTACTCCCAGGTGATGGCCGCCGACATCCTCACGCTCGCCGGGCCTGTGTGGCTCGGCGACAACTCCTCCGTCATGAAGAAGGTCATCGAGCGACTCTACGCCTGCTCGTCGATCCTCAACTCCGAAGGCCAGTACGCCTACTACGGCCGGGTCGGCGGCTGCCTGATCACCGGCAACGAGGACGGCGCCAAGCACTGCGCGATGAACGTCCTCTACAGCCTCCAGCACCTCGGCTACACCGTCCCGCCCCAGGCCGACGCCGGCTGGGTCGGCGAGGCGGGCCCCGGACCGTCCTACCTCGACCCCGGCTCCGGCGGCCCGGAGAACGACTTCACCAACCGCAACACCACCTTCATGACCTGGAACCAGCTCCACCTCGCCCGCATGCTCAAGGACGCGGGCGGTATCCCGGCCCACGGCAACCAGCGCTCCGAATGGGACGCCGGCTGCCGCTTCGACTTCGAGAACCCCGAGCACCGCTGAACCGTCTCGCACATCGTCACCATGGGCTCCGCCGCCGGAGTCGTCATCGTGAAGGGGCCCCTCCGCCGCCCGCGCAGCGGCGAAGACCGCCGTCAACGCCTACTCCCGCATGCCCGGGTTCCCGTCCTCGGAATCCCTGTCGCCGGGCGGTGGACGGGTGTCAGTCGAACCGGGCGAGGTCAGAGTTCTGGGGTCCGGGCAAGGACCGTGCATCCTGGTCTTGCGGATAGAACTGCCTGGCCCAGTGCCGGAAGGGGCCGATCGGACCGTCACCCTTGGCGAGCCGCGGGTGTGGCCGGTACTTCTTGCTGTACCAGATCGGGTAGTCGACGGCGGTGAAGTCCTCGCTGAACCTGATCAGGGGACCGATCAGCAGCCGGGACAGTGCGCGGCTCACCTGGCGCGCCAGAGGCTTCGGCAGCGACGACGGTTCGTCGAAGACGAGTCGGCTCGCCTGTCGGTACTGCATCCGGTTGGGCTCGATCATCGTGCCCATGATCAGCGTGCACATCCGCGTCCCGAGCCGCGGAGTGTGGCTGTCGGAGTGCAGGAAACCGATCCCGTATCCGTCGACTTCGATGTTGATGGGGCTCTCGCCGATCAGCGGGAACTTCTCGCGGACCCGCATCGAGACGTGGAAGGTCTTCTCGCCGAAGACGACGGGGGTGGGGAGCTCCGCCTTGGCCCAGCCGTGCAGGGTGCCGAAGTGTCCGACGTCGACGGAGTTCTCCATGATCTCCTGGGCATGGCCGGGCATCTCCCAGGTGCCGTAGCGTCGGGGGAGATGGCCGATGGTGTGGATTTCCGGGATTTCCCAATCCGGGGCGCGGCCGTCATGGTGCCACCAGACGAATAGGGCCTCGTTCACCTCGCGTACCGGCAGGCTGGTCAGCGACGCCTTCGGGGGTGGTGTGCCGTAGCCGGTCCGCACGCACGCTCCGTCCGGGCCGTAGGCGAACTGGTGGAACGGGCATACCAGGTCGTCACCGTCGAGTTTGGCCAGGCCCAAGTGCGATCCCAGGTGCGGGCAGTACGGCTGGACGGCTCGGACGAGGCCGTTGCGCAGCCGGTACAGCACCACATCCTCGCCGTGGAGCCGGCGGGTGAGCACGGAACCGGGCTTCAGCTCGCCGGAGAACGCCACCGCCGACCAGCCGTCGGGATAGGGGAGGACAGGGGCCAGTGCCAGGTCGGCACGGGTCGGCCCCTGGGTAATATTCTGTGCATATTTACGCGAAAGTCGCACGAATTCCTCCTGCGTCGGATCCATGTCGAATCCTAATCCAGGAAGGCTGGAATTCTGCTGAAGTGGCAGGGTTTGAAAAATTCATACGCGTTATGAAATGACTGGGGCTCATCACCTTTTCCGGTTCAGCGTCCGGTAGATTGCACAACGTCCGGTAGATCGCACAAGATGAGTTCCGGCCTCAGGACGGTTTCGCTTCGGGGGCGAAGGCGGGGAGCTTCTCGATACGGCTGCGTACGGCCTCGGCGCTGTACTCGAACACCTGCCGCTCGTAGCCGTCGACCGCGCTGAGCAGATCCCGGCGGCCTTCGTCGGCCTCGATCAGGCGGCGGCGCAGCAGGTCGGCGTCGCGCAGCGCGGTGTTCGCGCCGTTGCCACCGGTCGGGGAGGTGGCGTGGATCGCGTCGCCCAGCGCCGTCACCTACACCGTCACGGTGACCGGCACCTCGGCTGTCGGGCCCGCTCACGCCCGGGTCGCCGAGCAGGCGGCCAGGCCCGCAGCTGTCACCAGGCCTCGGCTTCCGCTGCGGCGATGCCCCGTGAGGCCGTGAACGTGAAGGTGTGGACAGGCAAGGTCGGTTCCAGGAGCGTCGAGGGTGGGAGGTGGCTACGGGAGTGAGGGGAGGGCGAGGCGTTCGATGCGGGCGGCGAGGTCGGGGTCGCTCTCGGTGCGGCCGAGGCGGCACATGGTGGTGGTACGCACCGCGGTGGCCTTGACGCCGCGCATGCTCATGCACAGGTGCTCGCCAGCGGTGAAGACGGCGACGTCGTCGGTGGCGGCGGCCTTGGTGAGGTCGTGGGCGACGTCGTGCGTGGTGCGTTCCTGGAGCTGGAGGGCGTGGGTGTGGGCCTCCAGGTGCCGCACCAGCTTGGACAGGCCGAGGACGGCGGTGTCCGGCACGTAGGCGATGGAGACGTCGAGGCGGAAGGGGAGCAGGTGGTGCTCGCAGACGCTCCGGTGATGACTATGTCCGGCTCTGCCTCCAGCAGCATTTGCTGCATGGTGGCGTGGTCGAGCCGGGGCACTTGGCGCAGGCCGGCGCCGAGGGCGGCGGCGTCCTTGCGGGCCTCGGCGTCGCGGACTTCGTCGCGGACGACGATCGCGACGGCGGCGCTCCGGGCATGGAGGGCGAGGGTGGCGCCGGCCCACAGTTCGGCGTCGCCGGGGTGCGCGAAGGCGGCCAGGACCGAGCCCGGCCCGGCACCGCTCACCACAGCCCGAGTTTCTCGACGACATCGGCGGGTTTCGGCAGCTGGGGGCTGGCCTCGCCGTTGAGGGCGACGGGAACGTCCAGGTCGCGGTGCACCGTGATCATCGCCTCCCAGCGCAGCACGTCGGCCCAGATCATGGTGATCGCGGCGCCCTTGGCATCGGTCAGCCGGCCGGAGCCGGGCAGGTCACGCAGCCGTATGCCGTCGCATAGGAGGGCGGCGGCGACCTTCGGGCCGACGCCGCGGACGCCGGGGATGTTGTCGGACTTGTCGCCGGTCAGGGCGCGGAAGGCCGGCCACTGGGGGGGTGACGCCGTAGCGGGCGAGGACCTCCTCGGCGGTGATGATCCGCTGGGAGGACTTCCGGGAGCGGTTGAGGATGCGCACGCGGTCGTCGAGGAGCTGGTAGAAGTCCATGTCCCGCGACATGATCAGGACCGGCCGGGAGGCGGCGGCCCGGGTGGCGAGCGTGGCGATGACGTCGTCGGCCTCAGCGTCGCCGACCTCGACCCACCGGATCCCGTACGCGTCCAGGCCGTCCTTCACCGGGGTGAGGAACTGCAGCGGCTTGAGTGCCTCCGGTGTCGCCTCCCGGTTCGCCTTGTACTCCTGGTCGGCGGCGACGCGGTCGGCCGTGCCGTGCTCGCCGTCGAAGACGACCAGGACCTCGGGCTGTGCGACGTCGAGGTCGTCGCGGACCGTGGCGCGCAGCAGGGCGAAGAAGGCGAACAGGCCGGTCAGTTCGCGGGTCTTGTCGCGGGAGAAGATCGGGGCGGGGAAGCCGAAGGTGCCGGCCCACAGGAGGTTGAATCCGTCGACGAGCAGCAACGGCGCAGGGGCTGCTGGGGTTTCGGGCATCACGACACCGCCTCCAGGAAGAAGTCAGCGGTTCGGTACGGCTCGAACTCGGCTGTTCTCCGATACACGGTCTGTGTAGTCGCGGCGTACAGTATGTCATCTTCCAGCAGGGTTTGGGCCGCCTTGTGGAGAGCGGTCGGGCCGTCGTCGTGGTCGACGAGGAGGTGGTTGCCGTCGCAGGTCGGGCTGATCAGGGCGGGCAGGTTGCCGACCCGGTAGGCGACGACCGGGGTGCCGACGCTCATCGCCTCCAGCGCGACCAGGCCGAAGGTCTCCTTGTGGCTGGGCACGATGACCACCGCCGCGCCGGCGAGCCAGGGAAGCACCTCATCCCAGCCCAGCGCCCCGCGCAGACGGACGTTCGGGGTTCGGGCGGCTGCTTTCCTGCAGGCGTGGAGGAGTGCGGACTGGGATCGAGAACCCCGAACACCGCTGAGCCGTCGCGCCGATTTCCCGGAATCGGCGCGACGGGTGTCGCTTCGACAGCGGTTACAGCTCCCGTGGGCGCCGGGACGGCCTCAGCCGGAGACCGAACATCCCCGCGACGATGGTTGCCAGGACCGGCGCGTCCGGGCTCAGGTGCGGCGATCGGGTCACCAGGAGGATGACCACGATCACGACCGCGGCCCGGGCTTCGCGGGTCGCGTCCGGGAGGGGGCGGCGGCGGTGGTTGGGGCTGGGGTCGCACATGGTCGGTCCTTTGGCAAGGCCCGGCTGCGCCGGGCGGTGGGTCCGCTGCTAGCGGTGTTCCCAGCGTGGGAGCAGCGGGAGGCGTTGCGGGAGTGGCAACGCGTTGACGTTCCGGGTGTCAACTCCACGTGTTGACGATTGGGGTGGCAACGGGCCTTTTGGCCTCTGACGCGGGTGCCGATCAGGGACAGTGGTGGTGGATACCGTTGTCCTACGCGTTGGAGTCCGTTCACCGTTCACCGCGCAGGGCACTGAAGTTGACATTGAAGGACGGTGCAGTGGCTGAGGGCAGTACCCCGGGGACGTTGGTGGTCCGCGGAGACCTGGGGGTGGAGCGAGTGGACTTCGCGTCGCGTCTGCGGCCATTGTTCGACTCCTTGCGGGTGAGCTACCGGGTGTACGGGAAACGCAGGAACATCACGGCCTCGGCCATCTGTCGCTACCTGAGCGGCGAGAGGATCCCGACCCAGCGGTTTCTCGAGGACCTCTTCGACGATCTGGCGGCCGCGGGTGCCCGGGTCGACGACGAGGAGCAGGCGACGCTGCTGCGCCTGCGCCAGCGAGCCCTGAATGGCGGGGGACCTGTCCAGCAGACGCAGGCGCAGTTGGAGGAAGCCCAGCAGGAGGTTCGGGACTGTCTGGCGCGAGAGTCGGAGCTGCAGGGGGAACTCCAGGCACGCGAGCAGGAACTGCGGGAGAATCAGGAGCAGTTGGACCGGCTCAGGCGAGAGCGCGGATCCTCGGATCAAGCGGCGCAGCTGGCCTGGCAGTCGTCGCAGTACGAACGCGTCGAGGCCGAACGCGACAGGTTGCGCGATGAGGTGGACGAGCTGCGTGAGGAACTGTTCCGTGAACGGGACTGGCGGCTGCGACTGACCGAGCAGTGTCGACAGCTGATGTGGCAGCTCCTGGTGACCGAGCGGGTACCGGCCGCCGGAGGGCTCGAGTCCCTGCTGTCGAACGCCGAGAGCGCCTCGGTCAGCGAGTTGGTGGGCCTCGCTGCCGCAGCCGACGACCGGCAACTGGCGGTGGCCACGGAGCTGATCCGCTCGGCAGGCCGGCACAGGCCGCTCGGAGATGCGGTCGATCTGTTCGTCGCCCTGCACGAGGCCGGTCGGCCGCAGCAGGCGCAGGCGACACTCCCCGCCTCCGTGCTGAGCAGGACCGTCTCCGATGTGACCGAACTGATCGGCGCGTTCGCGGCACGGGGGCTCGACGACTACACCGCGACAGTGATCCGGACCTGGGTGGAACTGCAGTCCTGGCCGGAGGTGGTGGAGCTGACCGTGCAGTTGCACAAGTCCGGTGAGGACCCGGAGCCCGGCGACACCGTGGCGATGGCCGCGGCCGCCGTCCGGAGCCCGGGCGACGTGATCCCGCTGCTGCTGGAACTGAACCTACGGCACGGCCTGTCCTCTACGGTCGAGCGCTGTCTGGATGTCATGGCGAAAGAACGCGAGATCGCCGCCCTCGTCGTAGTGGCGGATGGCCTTGATGAAGCGGGGCTGCCCGAGCTCTGTCGACAGCTGGTCGTGCTCGTCGTCCAGCAGCGTCGGTCGCAGGACACGGCCGAACTGCTGCGTCAACTGTCGCAGGGCCGACTGGCCTGGCTCGCCGATGAGATGTTCGACGAGCTCAATCGCTACGGGCGGCCGCGGACGATCGTCGCCGTGTTGTCGGGTCTGGGATTCGCAGACGGTGCCGCGAGGATCCAGGCTGCCGCGGAGTATGCCGCGGAATTCCGGAGCGGAGCCGACGCGGCGGCATTGGTGCGGGGCTTCCAGACGGTCGACCTCTCCGCGTACGCCGCGCTGATCACGGGGAACTTCGTCCTCCTGCGCGCGCCCGAGGAGGTGACGCAGCTGATGCGCGCGCTGGACACGCCCGGTGGCGAGTCCGCCGGTCGGTGTCTCGAGGAGGCTGAGCGGAGGATGACGGTCGACCAGATCCTGCGGATGGGCAGAAAGCTCTTCGCCACCGACCTTCGTGAGCATGGCTGTGATCTTCTCGCCCGGACCACTCAGAGTCGCCCGGCGGGAGTCGCCGCAGAACTGCTGGCCAAGCTGAGCGAGTTCCCGGACATCGCGGAGCCGGTCTTCGAGCGCACCGTGTGGGGGCTGTCCCTGCAAGCGGTCGCGGAGGTCATCGTGTCGCTGCGTTCGCGCCCTCGCCTCGACGTCGCGGACAGGCTGGCAAAGGTGACCGAGGAGCTGAATCCCGACTCCAGGGAAGCCTTGCGCGAGGAGGTCGAGGCTGCCCAGGAGCGTCGTGCGGCGAACCTCCGCCGGATGGGCGCAGGAGACATTTTCCAGCGTCGGCCGATCGACGCCGTACAGGAACGACGCTATGCCAGCGCCGGACAGGAATGGCCCGAACCGGTGTCGGCATCCAAACCGGCACGGCGCTCCCGGGGCCGCCACGCCCTCCACCGGGCCAAGCCGAAGGAGCAGGAGACGAGGGACGAGAGCGTGGCCGCCCTGCGGCGGACGGTCGAGAGGCTGGCCGCCGATCTGGCGGAGGCCAGGGAGCGGTTGGCCGTGGAGACCGTCCGTCGGCGGGCGGCCGAGGGCGGCCACTGCCAGTGCCAGACCGTCTAGAGATCGTCCTCAAAGGCCCCAAGAGTGCTTACGAACAGCCGACCCCGCCGGGGGCGTAGGTCGAGGGATGAGATGCAATGTGAGTCGGGCGGTGGAGCTTCGCGAGGGCTCAGTGGCGGATCCAGCCCGGGATCCCTCCTTCGGCGTTGCGGCCCTTCTCCAGGAACGCGATGTTGCGGTAGAGGTGCATTCCGGCCAGGGACGGACCGGCTGCGTTGGTGGCCTTCGACGGCTGCTCCTCGTAGTGCAGGTCGTCGACGAGCCGTTTGACCAGGCCGAGCGTGGTGCTGTCGCACACCTCCGGGTCCTCGTTTCCGCCGAAGCCCGGGGCGTAGGAGGTCCACAGGTCCTCGATGACGTAGAGGCCTCCGGCGCGGACGTGGGGGAACAGTGCCCGGAATGTTGTTCTGACGTGTTCGTTGATATGACTTCCGTCGTCGATGACGATGTCGAACGGGCCGTGCTTTTCGGCGATTTCGATCATTTGGGCGGGGTCGCTCTGGTCCGCCTTCAGTGTGTGCAGGCGCTGTTGGTCGAGGCCGCTCTTGTCGTACAGGTCGACGCCGAATACCAGGCCGCGCGGAAAGTAGTGTTTCCACATCTTCAATGACCCGCCCCCCAGGGTAGGGTGGTCGTATCCGCCGATTCCGATTTCGAGCACTCGGACGGGCTGGTCGCGCAGGTGACGCAGGTGGCGTTCGTACAGCGAGGCGAACCAGTGCAGGCCGCCCCACTTGTCCGAGTCGTGGCGCACTGCCAGCCGGGCGAGTCCGGGGTGGTCGGAGGAGCAGCCGGTGAGGACGGTACTGGTCGCCGCCATGATCGAGCCGAGCGGGCGAACGCCCTCCACCGTCATGGACTCCGGGACGAATCGCAGCTCGGTCCGTCGGTTCGCCGGCCCGCCGGGCGTGGAGGGCCCGAACAACTCCCGTGCCAGGTCGAGCACATCGTATTCGATGCGGAACGCGGCCGGGCCGTCCGCATCGTTCGGGCCGACCGATCGACCGGCCTGCACGAGGAGGGGCACGCTGACCCGCTCCTCGCCGCGCGTGACGTCCAGGACGATGGTGACCGGCTCGGCGTTGCCCGGCGGATCGCAGCGGAACAGGATCTCGTCGACCAACACGGCCGTGAGGTCGGCGAGTTCGAAGGAGTGGACGGCGGAGTGCAGGGAGCGGGTGTCGTCTCCGGCCAGCCTGAGGCATTCGATGGGTGTGGCCGAATCGACTTTCCTGTCCGCCATGGGATCCGAGAATGTGTTCATCACATGAAATCCCTTTGTCCGAACTATGCTGGAATGGCCGTCGCGTGACACATTCTCGTGTCCGTCGCCTCCGGTCAAGCTCCTCCCGGAATGCGTGTGCCAGGCAATCCGGTGCGGTTGGTCTCGGGACGACAGTCCCGGCCCGGCGTACTTGAATGCGGTGCGGCCGAGTTGGACAATCCCAACGAATCACGCCGAATTCGGCGATCCTCGATGCCTCCAGCCGGTTAGGAGCACTTTGTGCGCATCTTGTTCGTGGTGGCACCCGGGGTCGGCCACCTCATGCCGGCGGTGCCCACCATGTGGGCGGCGCAGTCGGCCGGTCACGAGGTACTCGTGGCCGCGACCGGACCGAGCCTGGACATGGCCGCGCGTTCGGGCCTGGCCGCCGTGGACGTATCCGACGGTGACGCCGCCGGCGCCTACCACCGGCTCGGTGTCCGGGTCACGAGGAACCGACCGGACCGGCACGACCTGTCCGACGCCTGGCGCCGGTTCACCGGTGCGGCGGACCGGCCCGACCCGACGGCCGCCGGCCGGCCGGACCCCGCGCGTGAGGACATCGCCGACCTGGTCCTCGGGGTGGGCGGCCGGATGGTGGACGGCACCGTGGAGCTGATCCGCCGGTGGCGCGCGGACCTCCTGGTCTTCACGACCTTCCTGGCCGGCGGTCAGCTTGCCGCCGAGGCCACCGGAATCCCCTGCGTGATGCACGGGATCGGGCTGCCCTATCCGTCCTTCGCCGCGGTGCTGAGCGCGCTGGAGGACGTGCGGGAACGCCACGGGATCACCGGTGCGCTCACCCCTCCGGTGGCGACTGTCGACCTGTGTCCGGAGAGCCTGCGCCCTCCGGACGCCAAGGCCGGCTGGCCGATGCGTTACGTGCCGTACAACGGCGGTGCCGTGCTGCCCGACTGGGTGAGCGCCGCGCCGCGGCGCCCACGCATCTGCGTGACCTGGGGATCGGTGCTTCCCGCGGTCGGTGGAACCCCGGTCCTGCGGGGCGTGGTCGACGCACTGGCCGCCGAGGACGCCGAGGTCGTCCTCACCACGGGTGGGGCGGATCTGTCCGGCCTGGGGCCGCTCCCGGCGAACCTCCGTGCCGTCGACTGGGCGCCGCTCAGTGCTCTGCTGCCGAGCTGTGCCGCCGTCGTCCATCACGGAGGGTCGGGTACCACCTTCACCGCACTCGCCAACGGGGTGCCGCAGCTGCTGCTGCCCCAGGTGGCGGATCAGCCCGTGAACGCACAGGCGGTGGTGGAGCGGGGGGTGGGGGTGGCGTTCCCCGACCGGGACATCGACCCCGCGGCACTCGCCGACGGCATCCGCCGCGCACTGACCGACCGGCGGATCCGCGAGGCCTGTCGGCAGGTCCGGGAGGAGATCAAGGCGATGCCCGGCCCCGAGCAGGTCGTCCGGCAGCTGGTCGAGGCCGCGTCATGACCCGCACCGGCCCTGGACCGGACGGCGCCCTGGCCCCGGCACCGGCCGACGACGCCCCCGCGAGCGTGGCGGCCGGTGACGTCCCCACGAGCATGGCGGCCGGCGACGCCCCCGCGAGCGTGGCGCCCGGCTCCGGCTGGCCCGCGATCGAGCCGCTGCTGCGCGCGGCGGCCGACGAACACCGGCTGGCGCGGGCCGTCGGTGACCTCGGGCTCGACCGGGTCGCGGAGGTCGTCGTCGAGGAACTGGCGGTGCGCTGCGATCCGGTGCCGATGGACGGCGCCGCGCACCTCGCCTTCGAGATCACGTCGGACGGTGAACGGGCCTGCCGCCTCCTCACCGTCGACCGCGACGGGCTGACCTCGAAGCGGGACGGCTGGCAGGCGGCGCCGGTGCGGATCACCCACGACGCCGTCGACCTCCTGCGCGGCCTCTACGGCCCCGGCACCGATCGCCGGACCAGTCGGCGGGTCACCACCTGCGCCGAGCTGAACGCGCCGGACCCGGACCCCGCTGGGCTCGCCGCGATCGTCCGCGAACGCCAGCGGCTGGCGGTCGCGGTCCAGGCGGTCGTGGCCGCCTGCCAACGGGACCCGGTCGACCTCGGCGGGCTCTCGACCCGGTTCGGCTCGGACAAGTGGGCCGACCTCCACTGGTACACCCAGCACTACGAGCGGCACTTCGCCCGCTTCCGGAACGCGCCGATCCGACTGCTGGAGATCGGGATCGGCGGCTACGACGCACCCGACCAGGGCGGCGCGTCACTGCGCATGTGGCAGCGCTACTTCCCGGCGGCACTGGTCCTCGGGCTCGACATCGTCCCCAAACCCGGTGTCCGGGGCCCCCGCATCGCCACCGCCGTCGGGGACCAGGGCGACCCCGGACTCCTGGACGACCTCGGCCGTCGGTTCGGGCCGTTCGACATCGTCATCGACGACGGCAGCCACCTCAACTCCCATGTGCGCGCCTCCTTCACCGCCCTGTTCCGCCATGTGCGGCCGGGCGGGCTGTACGTCGTCGAGGATCTCCAGACCGCCTACTGGCCCGGCTACGGCGGCACCGCCGGCCCCGTCGCCGGGCCCGGGACCTCGGTCGGCCTGCTCAAGCAGCTCATCGACGGTCTGCACCACCGGGAGTGGGTGCCACCGGCGGCAGCGCCCGGACCGTCCTACGCCGACCGGCACGCCGTGGCCCTGACCGTCCACCACAACATCGCCTTCATCGAGAAGGGCGTCAACGCCGAGGAGGGCGCCCCCGCCTTCATCGACCGCGGGTGTTCCGCGCCACCGGCGTGACGTCCGCCAAGCCCCCGGACCGATCCGGACCGGGACCGACCTGCCAGGGAGACACCAGTGGATGACAGCGACAGTGACGGGCACCTCTACCTGGACCTCATGAAGAAGGTCCTGACCAATGTCATCTACCAGGACGGCGGGCTCACCCCGGACGGACCGACCGGCTACCGGGCCGAGGAGCGGCACGGAGGGCTGGACTGGCCCGCCGCCGCCCACACGATGATCGGAACGGAGCGCTTGGACAACCTGCACGACTGCCTGGAGCGGGTCGTCGCGGACGGCGTCGACGGCGATCTCATCGAGACCGGCGTCTGGCGCGGCGGCGCCTGCATCTTCATGCGCGCCTTCCTGAAGGCGCACCGCATCACCGACCGCCGGGTGTGGGTGGCCGACTCCTTCACCGGCATCCCCGAGGTGGGCGCGGACGGGCACCCCCTGGACCGCGAACTGGCCCTGCACCAGGCCAACGGGGTACTCGGCGTGCCCCAGGAGGAGGTGGCGGAGAACTTCCGCCGCTACGGGCTGCTGGACGACCACGTCACCTTCCTCCCGGGCCGGTTCCGGGACAGCCTGCCCCAGGCGCCGGTCGAGAAGCTGGCGCTGCTCCGGCTCGACGGCGACCTCTACGAATCCACCTGGGACGCCCTGACCCACCTGTATCCCAGGCTGTCCACCGGAGGGTTCGTGATCATCGACGACTACGTCATCCCGGCGTGCCGGGCCGCTGTGCACGACTTCCGTCAGGAGCAGGGGATCGACGACCCGATCCGACGGATCGACGTCTGCGGCGCGTACTGGCGGCGGAGCCTGTGACCGCGGTCCCGGCGGAAGCCGTCACGGTGCACCCCCTCAACGAGCAGTCGCGGGAGATCCTCGACTCCGGTGAGGCCGCCGTGTTCGGACTGAGCCCGTTCAACGGGTTCTACCGGCCCGCGACCGTCGAGACCCTGCTGGCCTGGGCCGCCGGAAGGTTTCGGCACGTCGAAGCCGTCCTGCCCGGCTACGAGACGGCCTTCGGCCTCATCGCCCGCGGGCGGGCACCCCGGGAGGCCGCACAGAGCGCGACCCGGGCCGTCCGCAGGATGCGCGCGGCGGCACGGCGCGCCCTCGAAGCCTCCGGACCGAACCCGCACGACCGGGTCAACAGCTGGACCCGGCTCGTCAACCGGAAGCGCTACCGGGAGCTGCGCGTCCAGGTCGACGACGTCTTCCGCTCGGACGGCCGGTTACGGGAGCTGTGCCGGGAAACGTCCCGCGGCTACCTCATGACGGTCCTCGGCGGCGAGCCGACCCCGGCGCAGATCGAACTCAACCTCGGCTACGTCCTCGCCGAACTCCCGCTCGTCCTGGACCTGCCCGGCATCACGGGGACCCGGACCGCCCTCCTCCTCTACAACCGTCCCTGGCCCCTGCAACTCGCCCTGTGGAACGACGAGGTACCGGCCCTGGCACCGGCGCCGGGCCACGGCTTCGCCACCATCGCCCTGGCCGCCGAACCAGCCGCCGAACCGGCTGTCGAACCGGCCATGGCATCGGCCGTCGCCTCGGCCGCCGAGCAGGCCGCTCCGCCGAACGCCGATACCAGAGGAGCCCAGTCGTGACCCCGTCGGACACCGACACCCTCCAGTGGCCGCTGCCCGCGGGAGACCACGGGACCCCGCCTCCGCTGTACGCCACGCTGCGGCGGGAGAGCCCGGTCTGCCCGCTGCGCATGCCCAGTGGGCAGACCACCTGGCTGCTGACCCGCCACGACGACATCACGGGAGTCCTGACCGACCCGCGCTTCTCCAGGAACCTCGTCTACCCGGGCGCGCCGCGACTGATCGGTGAGGACTTCAACTCCGTGCCGGGGGGCATCTTCAACCTCGACCCGCCCCGGCACACCCGGGTACGGCAGATCCTCAACCCCCTGTTCAACCGGCGCGCCGCCGAACGGTGCTCCACCGCGATCGCGGCGCACGCCGAGGACCTGCTGACGGCGATGGCCGAGGGAAGCAACCCCGCAGATCTGGTCAGCGCCTACACGGCGCCCCTCGCCCTGCGGGTCAGCTGCGGCCTGCTCCGCATCCCGGCGGACCGGCGCCAGGCGCTGCACGGCTGCTTCCGTGAGCAGACCAGCCAGAACGCGGACCGGACGGAGGTCTCGGCCGCCACCGAGCAGATCGGCGCGCTCGCCGCCGAGATCGTCGCGGACAAGTGGTCCGCCCCCGACCCGACCGAACCGATCGGCGCTCTGATCGCGGCCCACCAGGCCGACGAGATCACCTCCGAGGAGCTGCACGGCACCGTCAGCTACCTGCTCGTCACCGGGATCGAACCGCTCGTCTCCTCGGTGTCCACGGGCATCGTCACCCTGCTCAGGCACCCCGAGGAAGTGCGGAGCGCCCTCGACGACCCGCGGCTGTGGCCCGCCGTCGTGGAGGAGGTCCTGCGGTTCCACCACAACGGCTACCTGTCCAACCCGCGCGTCGCGTTGGAGGACACCGAGATCCGCGGCGTGCTGATCCGCGCGGGGGAGTCGGTCGTCACGCCGATGATCGCCGCGACCTGGGACCCGGACCACTACAGGCACCCCCACCGGTTCGACATCCACCGCCGTACGGACGGATCGAGGACCTTCGGCGCCGGCCCGCACTTCTGCCTGGGCGCCTCACTGGCCCGAGCGCACCTGCGGATCGCCTTCGAAGCGCTCTTCACCCGGTTCCCGAGACTCATCCTCGCGATCGACGCGGACGAACTCCCCTGGGACGAGGACAACCTGTTCACCCGCCCGCTCGTCCTGCCGGTCGCCTGGTGAGGGGGCGACGGGGCGGCCGCCGGTCGCCAGGAGGCCGGCGAGGACGCCCTCGGGCCAGGTCCCCGCGACCGGCGGCGTGCGGTGGCGGACGGGAGGGCCGCCCTTCTCGGCCGGACGCGGCTCGCCCCCGGACGTCGGATGGCGGACGGCCGGGGGCGAGCCACGGGGGGTTCCGGTGTCAGAAACCGGCCCTGCGCTTGTTGTAGACGTCGAAGCCGACGGCCGCGAGCAGCACCAGGCCCTTGATGACCTGCTGGTAGTCGGTGCCGACGCCGACCAGTGACATGCCGTTGTTCAGGACGCCGAGCACCAGGCCGCCGATGATGGCGCCGAGCACGGTGCCCACGCCGCCGCTGGCCGAGGCGCCGCCGATGAAGGCGGCGGCGATCGCCTCCAGTTCGAAGTTGATGCCGGCCTGCGGGGTTCCGGCGTTGAGCCGCGCGGCGAAGACCAGCCCGGCCAGCGCCGCGAGGACGCCCATGGTGGTGAAGGCGAGGAAGACGACCCGCCTGCTCCTCACCCCGGACAGCTTGGCCGCCGCCTCGTTGCCGCCGATGGCGTAGGTGTGCCGCCCGATGATCGAGTTGCGCATCAGGTAGCCGAAGCCGACCAGCAGCGCGCCGAGGATCAGCAGCACGATCGGCACGCCGTGGTAGCTGGCCAGCAGCAGGGTGAAGACCACCACGGCCGCGGTGATCAGGGCGAGCTTGGTCAGGAACAGCGCGAGCGGGAGCACCTCCAGCCCGTACGAGGCGGTCTGCCGCCGGCCGCGCACCTCCTGGAGGACCGCGACGCCCAGGACCGCGAGGCCCAGCAGCAGGGTGAGGTTGTGGTAGTCGGTGTGCGGTCCGACCTCGGGGAGGAAGCCGCTGCTGATGCTCTGGAAGCCCCTGGGGAACGGTGCCACCGACTGGCCCTGGAGCAGGATCTGGGTGCCCCCGCGGAACAGCAGCATGCCCGCCAGGGTGACGATGAAGGACGGGATGCCGAGGTAGGCGATCCAGAAGCCCTGCCAGGCGCCGGCGAGGGCGCCGATCACCAGCGCGGCCAGCACCGCCACGGGCCACGGCAGGTGGTGCTTGACCATCATCACCGCGGCGGCGGCCCCGACGAAGGCGGCCAGCGAGCCGACCGAGAGGTCGATGTGCCCGGCGATGATGACGATCATCATGCCGATCGCCAGGATCAGGATGTAGCCGTTCTGCTGGATCAGGTTGGTGATGTTGAGCGGCTGGAGCAGGATGCCGTCCGTCCGGACCTGGAACAGCAGCACGATCAGCGCGAGCGCGACCAGCATGCCGTACTGGCGCACGTTGCCGCGCAGCGCGCGGGCCAGCACGCCGCCGAGGGAGGGGCTGGGGCCGTCCTGCGGTGCCCGCGGGGACGAATCCGGGATGATCTCGGTCTGGGCCATGACTCACACCTGCTCGTTGCTGGATGCGGCGCTCGTGGTCATGAGCCGCATGAGGGATTCCTGGGTGGCGTGGGCGCGGGCGACCTCGCCGGTGATCCGGCCTTCGGCCATGGTGTAGATCCGGTCGCACAGGCCCAGGAGTTCGGGGAGTTCGGACGAGATGACGAGCACGGCCTTGCCCTCGGCGGCCAGCTCGGCGATGACGGTGTAGATCTCCGCCTTCGCGCCGACGTCGATGCCGCGGGTGGGCTCGTCCAGGATCAGCACCTCCGGCTCGGCGAAGATCCACTTGCTGAGGACAACCTTCTGCTGGTTGCCGCCGCTGAGCGTGCCGGTCCGGGTGAACACCGTCGGGGCCTTGATGTTCATGGTGCGCCGGAAGGTCTCGGCGACCTCGGCCTCCCGGTGCCGGTCGACCCGGCCGTGGCGGGCGACCTTGCGCAGCGCGCTCAGCGAGATGTTCCGGCTGATGTCGTCGAGGAGGTTGAGGCCGAGCTGCTTGCGGTCCTCGGTGACGTACGCGATGCCGTGCCCGATCGCCTCGGGCACCGTCCGGGTGCGGACCTCCCGGCCGTGCAGCCGGACCCGGCCCGCCGCCCACCGCCCGTACGAGCGGCCGAAGACGCTCATCGCGAGTTCCGTGCGGCCGGCGCCCATCAGGCCGGCGATGCCGACGATCTCGCCGCGCCGCACGTTCAGCGAGGCGCCGTCCACCACCATCCGCTGCTGGTCGATCGGGTGCCGGACGCTCCAGTCCTCCACCTCGAAGGCGACCTCCCCGAGGTCCGCCCCGTCTTCCGTGAAGGGCTGCCGCTCGGGGTAGCGGTGCTCCAGGTCGCGGCCGACCATGCCGCGGATGATCCGGTCCTCGGAGATGCCCTCGGGGCCGATCGCGATGGTCTCGATGGTCCGCCCGTCGCGCAGGATGGTCACGGCGTCCGCGACCCGGGCGATCTCGTTCAGCTTGTGCGAGATGACGATGCAGGAGATGCCCTGCGCCTTGAGTTCGAGGATCAGGTCGAGCAGCTTGCGGCTGTCCTCGTCGTTCAGCGCGGCGGTCGGCTCGTCCAGGATGAGCAGCCGGACCTTCTTGGCCAGCGCCTTGGCGATCTCGACCAGCTGCTGCTTGCCCACGCCGAGGTCGGCGATCCGGGTGTGCGGGCTCTCGCCGAGGCCGACCTGGCGGAGCAGTTCGGCGGCGTGGGTGAGCGTCCGGTGCCAGCTGATGATGCCGCGGGAGGCGTGCTCGTTGCCGAGGAAGACGTTCTCGGCGATGGACAGGTAGGGCACCAGCGCCAGTTCCTGGTGGATGATGACGATGCCGCGCTGCTCGCTGGCCCGGATGTCCCTGAACCGGCAGGGCTCGCCCTCGAAGAGGATCTCGCCCTCGTAGGAGCCGTGCGGGTGGACGCCGCTCAGCACCTTCATCAGGGTGGACTTTCCGGCGCCGTTCTCGCCGCAGACGGCGTGCACCTCGCCGGCGCCGACGGTCAGGTTGACCTCGGAGAGCGCCTTGACGCCGGGGAACGACTTGCTGATCGACCGCATTTCGAGAACGGGTCCAGCCATGGGTGTGCGTCCGTATCGTTCGGGGCGGCGCGGTCGGGGAGGCCCCGGGCTCCCGGGAGCCCGGTCCGCGCGCCGCCGGTTCGGCACAGGGCCCGGCGACCGGGCCCCGCGGGCTACTTGAGCTGGTCCGCGGTGTATTGGCCGCTGTCGACCAGGACCTGCCGGTAGTTGTCCTTGTCGACGCTGACCGGCTGGAGCAGCTGCGCCGGGACGGTCTTCGCGCCGTTGTCGTACTGGCTGGTGTCGTTGACCTCGGGCTTGCCGCCGGCCAGCAGCGCGTCGCCCATCTGGACGGCGGCCTTGGCCAGTTGGCGGGTGTCCTTGTAGACGGTCTGGGTCTGCTCGCCCGCGATGATCGACTTCACCGAGGCCAGCTCGCCGTCCTGGCCCGTGACGATCGGCAGCGACTTGGCGGTGCCGTAGCCGACGCCCTTGAGCGAGGACAGGATGCCGATCGAGATGCCGTCGTACGGCGAGAGCACGGCGTCGACGTGGGCGGAGGTGTAGGCCTTGCTCAGCAGGTTGTCCATCCGGGACTGGGCGACACCGCCGTCCCAGCGCAGCGTGGCGACCTGGTTGAACTCGGTCTGGCCGCTCTGCACGACCAGTTTCCGCTGATCGATGTACGGCTTGAGGACGCTCATCGCGCCGTTGAAGAAGAAGGTGGCGTTGTTGTCGTCCGGAGAGCCGGCGAACAGCTCGATGTTGAACGGGCCCTTGCCGTCCTTGAGGCCGAGCCTGTCGACGATGTAACTGCCCTGGAGCACACCGACCTTCTGGTTGTCGAAGGTCGCGTAGTAGCCGACGTTGGCCGTGCCGCGGATCAGCCGGTCGTAGGAGATCACCGGGATGTGGGCGTCGGCGGCCTTCTGCAGCACGTTGGTGAGGGACGAGCCGTCGATGGCGGCGATCACCAGCAGCTTGGCGCCCTTGGTGATCATGTTCTCCACTTGGGAGACCTGGTTCTCCACCACGTTGTCGCCGTACTGCAGGTCGGTCTTGTAGCCCTTGGCCTGGAACTCCCTGACCATGTTGTTGCCGTCGTTGATCCAGCGTTCCGAGGACTTGGTCGGCATCGCGATGCCGACCAGGCCGCCCTTGGCGTCGCCCTTGGCGGGGCCGTCGCCGACACCGTTGGCGCTCTGTCCGCACGCCGCCAGCGAGAGCACCAGGCCCGCGGCGACGAGGCTCGCCGAAATCTTCCGCACAGTTCCTCCAGTGGTGGTCCGCGACCGGGCACAGGTCACCCGTGCCGGGTGACTGGGAGCGGTCGAGCGGGGCCGGCCGGAGCGGGTCCCCGGGGAGGGGGAGAGCAGGGGCTCCGGCCTGGCGTGACATGAGTGTTAACGCTCACACTTGAACCGTCAAGAGCCTCGGACATGGTTCGGTACCTGACAGACGGGGCTGCCGGGGAGCGCGGCCGCCGCCGGAATCCGCCGGGTTCCAGGGGCCGCGAACCGGTGTGGAACCGGTCGCGTACTGTGGTCCAAACCGAGGAGGGAACTGCGAGTGGGAACCGACGGTACGGAGACGGAACAGCGCCAGCCCGTGATGGCGGACGTGGCGAAGCTGGCCGGAGTGTCCCACCAGACGGTGTCCCGAGTGCTCAACGGTGCCCCGCACGTGCGGCCGGACACCCGCGAGCGGGTGCTGGTCGCGATCCGGGAGCTCGACTACCGGCCCAACTCCGCCGCGCGCGCCCTGGTCACCCGCCGCTCGCAGACGCTCGGCGTGGTCAGCTTCGACTCGACGCTCTACGGGCCCGCGGCGATGCTGGACGGCATCGAGCAGGCCGCGCGCAGCGCCGGGTACTTCGTGAGCGTGACCAGCCTGCGCTCCCTGGACGGCCGTTCGGTCCAGGAGGCGGTCGACCGGCTGCGCGACCAGGGCGTGGAGGGTGTCGTCGTGATCGCGCCGCAGACCTCGGCCGTCAGCGCGGTGGCCCGGCTCTCCACCTCGGTGCCGCTCGTCGCGGTCGGTTCGGGCGACCAGGTCCAGGTGCCCATGGTGTCGGTGGGCAACCTCCCCGGCGCCGAGGCGGCCACCCGGCACCTGCTCGACCTGGGGCACCGCACCGTCCACCACGTGGCGGGGCCGGCCAACTGGCTGGAGAGCCAGGACCGGGAGGAGGGCTGGCGCCGCACGCTGGAGGCGGCCGGGGCTGCCGTGCCGCACGTGGAGCGCGGCGACTGGAGCGCCCGCTCGGGCTACCAGGCGGGTCTGCGGATCGCCGAACTGCGGGACGTCACCGCCGTCTTCTGCGCCAACGACCACATGGCCCTCGGCCTGCTGCGCGCGTTGCACGAGGCCGGCCGGTCGGTCCCGGGCGACATCAGCGTGGTCGGCTTCGACGACATCCCGGAGGCCGCCTACTTCAGCCCGCCGCTGACCACGGTGCGGCAGGACTTCGGCGAACTCGGCCGCAGGGCCCTGGGGTTGCTGGTCGAGGGGCTGGAGGGCGCGGCGCGCTCCCGGGCCCATGTGCAGATCCCCCCGGAGATGGTGCTGCGGCGCAGCGTGGGCCCCGTCGGCCGCCGTTGAGCGGCGGCCTGAAGTCTCAGGCCCCCGGAGCGTGCCGGTCAAGATTGGGTAACGCGCTCCCTGGCCCTTGTCGCCATGAATTGTGAGCGTTAACAATTCACCTGAGCGAAACCGCGTCGCGCGCCACCCCGGGGCACCCAGACCCCGGAGCATCCAGACCCCGGGGCGCCCAGGCCCCAGAGCGACGGAACCACCAGACCCCGCACACCGGGCCGGCCACCCGCTTCGGCCCGCTACGAAGGGCGTGAACGTGCCACCAACCTCCGACTCCCCGGAGCGCCACGTCGTCGGCGTCGACTTCGGCACGCTGTCCGGCCGCGCCGTGGTGGTCAGGGTCAGCGACGGCGAGGAGCTCGCCACCGCCGTCCACGAGTACCCGCACGGCGTCATCGAGACCGAACTCCCCGGCACCCGCCGGCGGCTGCCGCCCGACTGGGCGCTCCAGCACCCCGAGGACTGGCGCCAGGTGCTGCGCACCGCGGTCCCCGCGGCGCTCGCCGCCGCCGGCATCGACCCGGCGACCGTGATCGGTATCGCCACCGACTTCACCGCCTGCACCGTCCTGCCGGTCACCGCCGACGGCACCCCGCTCGCCGAGACCGCCCTCGGCGACCGCCCGCACGCCTGGCCGAAGCTCTGGAAGCACCACGCCGCCCAGAGCCACGCGGACCGGATCAACCGGCTCGCCCACCAGCGCGGCGAGAAGTGGATCGGCCGCTACGGCGGCAGGATCTCCGCCGAGTGGCAGTTCGCCAAGGCGCTGCAGCTCCTGGAGGAGGACCCGGGCGTCTACGCCGCCACCGAACGCTGGATCGAGGCCGCCGACTGGATCGTCTGGCAGCTCACCGGCGCCGAGAGTCGCAACACCTGCACGGCCGGCTACAAGGGCATCCTCCAGGAGGGCGACTACCCGTCCGAGGAGTACCTGGCCGCCCTCAACCCGGACTTCGCCGACTTCGCCCGCACCCGGCTGGCCCACCCGCTCTCCGCCCTCGGCTCCCGGGTCGGGTCGCTGACCGCCGAGGCCGCCGCCTGGACCGGACTGCCCGAGGGCATCGCGGTCGCCGCCGGCAACGTCGACGCCCACGTCGCCGCCCCCGCCGCCCAGGCCGTCGAGAACGGCCGGCTGCTCGCCATCATGGGCACCTCCACCTGCCACGTCGTCAACGGCGCGACCCTGGCCGACGTCCCCGGGATCTGCGGCGTCGTCGACGGCGGCATCGTCGAGGGCGCGTACGGCTACGAAGCCGGGCAGAGCGCCGTCGGCGACATCTTCGCCTGGTGGCTGCGCCAGGGCCTGCCCGCCGACTACCTGGCCGAGGCCGAGGCCAGGGGCGAGGACGCCCACCAGCTGCTCACCCGCAAGGCCGCCGCCCAACCCGTCGGCGGGCACGGCCTGGTCGCGCTGGACTGGTTCAACGGCAACCGCTCCACACTGGTCGACCACCACCTCTCCGGCGTGCTCGTCGGGCTCACCCTGGCCACCCGCCCCGAGGACGTCTACCGGGCGCTCCTGGAGGCCACCGCCTTCGGCACCCGCGTCATCGTCGAGGCACTGGAGGACGGCGGCGTCCCGGTCACCGAGTTCATCGTCGCCGGCGGCCTGAAGAAGAACCCGCTGCTGATGCAGATCCACGCCGACGTCCTGCGCCGCCCGGTCTCGCTCGCGGTCTCCGCCCAGGGCCCCGCCCTCGGGTCCGCCATCCACGCCGCCGTCGCGGCCGGCGCCCACCCCGACGTGCGCGCGGCAGCCGCCGCGATGGGCCGGGTCGAGCGCGCCGCCTACCGGCCCGACCCGGCCCGGGCCGACGCCTACGACGCCCTGTACGCCGAGTACCGCGAACTGCACGAGCACTTCGGCACCCCCGCCGACAAGCAGCTGCACCGCCTGCGCGGACTGCGCGACTCCGCGGGGGGCGACGCCGCCCCGACGCAGAACAGCGAGGAATCATGAGCGACCCGATCGACCTGCTCCGGCAGCAGGTCAGCGACCTGCACCAGGAACTGGTCCGCTACAACCTGGTGGTCTGGACGGCCGGCAACGTCTCCGCCCGGGTGCCGGGCGAGGACCTGATGGTGATCAAGCCGAGCGGCGTCCCCTACGACGAGCTGTCGCCCGGGTCGATGATCCTGTGCGACCTGGACGGCACCGTGGTCGAGGGCGACCACGCCCCCTCCTCCGACACCGCCGCGCACGCCTACGTCTACCGGCACCTGCCCGAGGTCGGGGGAGTGGTGCACACCCACTCCACCTACGCCTGCGCCTGGGCCGCCCGAGGCGAGGCCGTGCCCTGCGTGCTGACCGCCATGGCCGACGAGTTCGGCGCGGAGATCCCGGTCGGCCCGTTCGCGCTGATCGGCGACGACTCGATCGGCCGCGGCATCGTGGAGACCCTGCGCGGCCACCGCTCGCCCGCCGTCCTGATGAAGAGCCACGGCGTCTTCACCATCGGCAAGGACGCCAGGGCCGCCGTCAAGGCCGCCGTGATGTGCGAGGACGTCGCCCGCACCGTGCACGTCTCCCGCCAGCTCGGCGAACCGCTGCCGATCGCCCAGGCCGACATCGACAGTCTCAACTTCCGCTACCAGAACGTGTACGGCCAGCAGCCCGCCCGCTGACCAGCAAGGAGACACCCGACATGACGTCGATCGAAGGCCGCGAGGTCTGGTTCCTGACCGGAAGCCAGGGCCTCTACGGCGAGGAGACGCTCCGCCAGGTCGCCGAGCAGTCCCGGCGGATCGCCGAGACCCTGGACGGCTCGGCGGAGCTGCCCGTCGAGGTGGTCTGGAAGCCGGTGCTCACCGACGCCGACGCCATCCGCCGGATCTGCCTCGACGCCAACGCGGCGGACGACTGCATCGGCCTGATCGCCTGGATGCACACCTTCTCCCCGGCCAGGATGTGGATCGCCGGGCTCGACGCCCTGCGCAAGCCGCTGCTCCACCTGCACACCCAGGCCAACGTCGAACTGCCCTGGGCCACCATCGACATGGACTTCATGAACCTGAACCAGGCCGCCCACGGCGACCGCGAGTTCGGCTACATCCAGTCCCGCCTGGGAGTCGCCCGCAAGACCGTCGCCGGACACGTCGGCGACCCGGTCACCACCGGCCGGATCGCGTCCTGGGCCCGCGCCGCCGTCGGACGCGCCGAGCTGGCCACCCTCAAGCTGGCCCGGTTCGGCGACACCATGCGCGACGTCGCCGTCACCGAGGGGGACAAGGTCGAGGCCCAGCTCCGGTTCGGCGTCTCGGTCAACACCTACGGCGTCAACGACCTGGTCGAGGCGGTCGACGCCGCATCCGACGCCGAGGTCACCGAACTGGTCAAGGAGTACGAGGACGGCTACCGGCTCGCCCCCGCCCTGCGCCCCGGCGGCGAGCGGCACGACTCGCTGCGCTACGCCGCCCGGATCGAGGCGGGCCTGCGCGCCTTCCTGACGGCGGGCGGCTTCCGCGCCTTCACCACCAACTTCGAGGACCTCGGCGGGCTGCGCCAGCTGCCCGGCCTGGCCGTGCAGCGGCTGATGGCCGACGGCTACGGCTTCGGCGGCGAGGGCGACTGGAAGACCTCGGTGCTGCTGCGCACCCTCAAGGCGGCCGCCGCCGGCCTGCCCGGCGGCACCTCCTTCATGGAGGACTACACCTACCACCTGGAACCCGGACGGGAGTTGATCCTCGGCGCGCACATGCTGGAGGTCTGCCCGAGCATCGCCGCCGCCACCCCGTCCTGCGAGGTGCACCCGCTGGGCATCGGCGGCCGGGAGGACCCGGTCCGGCTGGTCTTCGACGCCGCGCCCGGCCCGGCCGTGGTGGTCGGGCTGGCGGACCTGGGCGACCGCTTCCGGCTGGTCGCCAACGAGATCGACGTGGTCGACCCGGTCGAGCCGCTGCCCAGGCTCCCGGTGGCCCGCGCGGTCTGGCGGCCGCGGCCGGACTTCCGGACCTCCGCCGAGGCCTGGCTCGCCGCCGGCGCGCCGCACCACACGGTGCTCACCGGCGCGCTCGGTGCCGAGCACCTGGAGGACCTCGCGGAGATGCTCGGCACCGAGCTGGTGC
>NZ_JBHVET010000034.1:0-24892 GCF_042802135.1 Kitasatospora sp. NPDC057512 | reverse complement strand
CTCAGAAGGCGCCGCTACAACCTCAGTTGTCGCCGTCCTCGTCGATCAGGAAGCCCCGCATCGGCGCCGGAGCCTGCTGCATCGGCTGCGGCGGCTGCGGACGGACCGCCGCCATCGGCTGGGTCATCCCGGCCGGCTGCATCTGCGGAGCACCGCTGTTGCCACCGGTCGACTGGCCGCCGAAGCTCGGCGCCGAGGAGTTGCCGCCGAAGGAGTTGTTCCCGCCGAAGGACGGCGAGTTGCCCCCGAAGGACGGCTGGCCACCGCCGAAGCTCGGCGCACCGCTGCTCATCGCGCCGGCACCGGCCGGAGCCATCGACGAGGCCGCCGGCGGCAGCGACGCGGTGGCGGGGATCCGCGGCGGGGCGAGCGAGTCGTCGGCCTGCGACTCCAGCTGACGCAGCTGGGTCTCCAGGTACGACTTCAGACGGGTGCGGTACTCACGCTCGAACGCCCGCAGGTCCTCGACCTTGCGCTCCAGCGTGGCCCGCGCCGACTCCAGCGAGCCCATCGCGACGCGGTGCTTCTCCTGCGCGTCCCGCTCCAGCGCGTCGGCCTTCGCACGGGCGTCGCGCTCCAGGCCCTCGGCCCGACTGCGCGCCTCGCCGACGATCTTGTTGGCCTCGGAACGGGCCTCGGAGATCGCCTGGTCGGCGGTCTGCTGAGCGAGCGCCAGCACGCGGGCCGCGCTGTCGCCACCGGGGCCCTGCTGCTGCATCGGGGCGCCCATCGGCTGCATCTGCTGCTGCTGCGGGCCGCCCATGGGGCCGCCCATCGGCTGCATCTGCTGCTGGCCCATGCCCTGGCCCATCGGGTTGCCCATCTGCTGCGGGCCACCGGGGCCGCCCATGGGCTGCAGCATCTGACCGCCCATCGGCTGGACCAGCTGCTGCTGTCCGCCCATGGTCTGGTTCATCTGCTGCTGCTGCGGGCCGCCGGCAGCGGGAAGCTGCGGGGCGGATCCGGCGGGCAGGCCGAGGGGCTGGTTGCCCATCTGCTGCTGGGGGCCGCCGGGGCCCATCTGCTGCGGACCACCCGGACCCATCTGCTGCGGACCACCGGGGCCCATCTGCTGCGGGCCGCCCGGACCCTGCTGGCCGGGGACCGGCGGACCGGATATGGCGGCCGGCACCGGAGCGCCGCCCTGTCGGGGGGCGTCCTGCTGCGGCTCCTTGCGCAGGTTGGCCTGGTTCTGCGCGGCGGCACGAGTCGCGGCGGCCAGCTTGGCGCGCAGGTCCTCGTTCTCCCGGAGGAGGCGGGTCAGCTCCGCCTCGACCTCGTCGAGGAAGGCATCGACCTCGTCCTCGTCATAGCCTTCACGCAGGCGGACGGTCGTGAACTGCTTGTTCCGAACGTCCTCGGGGGTCAATGGCATCTCTTCACCTCAACGTGATCGTCGGCACACCGGCATCCTGTCGCATCGCTCACCTACGACTAGGGGTGCACAAGCGAGATCAGGACATACACAATGATCATCAGTACGAAGAAGGACAGGTCGAGCGCCACGCCCCCGAAACGCAACGGCGGAATGAGCCGCCGAAGAAGCTTGAGCGGCGGATCCGTGACAGTGTACGTGGCCTCCAGGACCAGGACCATGGCCTTGCCGGGCCGCCACGAACGCGCGAACTGGAAGACCCAGTCCATGACCAGTCGTACGAGCAGGAACACCAGGAAGACGGTCAGGGCGTAGTAGAGCACCGCCCACACGATGTCCATCGCGTTTCCCTCTCCCCGGTCCCGATCCCTCGGGCCTGCCGCTCGTCACCTGTCGCTAAACCACTGTTGATCAGATCCACACGTAAAGTCGTGGCCGGGTCAGCTCTGGTTGAAGAACCCACCCTCGGCGATCCGAGCCTTGTCCTCCGCCGTGACATCGACGTTAGCAGGCGACAGCAGGAACACCTTCTGTGTCACGCGCTCGATACTGCCGTGCAGACCGAAGACGAGTCCAGCGGCGAAGTCTACGAGGCGCTTCGCGTCGGTGTCGTCCATCTCCGTCAGATTCATGATCACGGGGGTGCCGCCGCGGAACTGTTCCCCGATGGTACGGGCCTCGTTGTAGGTCCGGGGGTGCAGCGTGGTGATGCGGTAGGGCTCTCGTTCGTTCACGACCTTGGGCATGATCACCGGTGCGCTCTTCTCCAGGTTGTGGCGACGTTCGGGTGTGATGGACGACACGGGGGCCATCCTCGGAGTCTCCTGTCGGATCGGCACCGCCGCGGGCACCGGCTGCGGGGCGATCGAGGAGACCGGCGCGGGCGCGGCGGCCACCGGAGCCGGGGCCGGCCGGGGAATGTCCTCGGTCCGCTGGCCCGTCCGGATCGGCTCGGGGTCCGCGTCGTAGTCGTCATCGGGGTCGTACCCCTGGCCGTCGTACGTCTCGTCCTCCACGAGGCCGAGGTAGACCGCCATCTTGCGCATTGCGCCGGCCATGCTCCTGTCTCCTCCGCTCATAGCCACCTCGCTGACGCTCGGTGGCGGGCTTCGCGATGCGCGCACCTTCGATGGTCGCTCGCTCCGCTCGCTCCGTCAGGACCGGCTCCGTCCCGGCAACCCGGGCACATGACGGCCCTGCCTGCGGATTCCGCGGTCCCTCCACGACGGCGCGTCAGCCCGACGGCCGGTCGGTTTCGTGGGGTGGGGGCCGCGGAGCTGCGATCCACGGTTCGCTAGCGCTCCGAAGAGCTGCTAGATTCTGTCCTATTTTGTCCTGCTGTCTGATCTACTTACCCGGTGACGTTACCTGAGGGGTGACCTCACTCCGAGTACCGCCGTTCCGACGCGCACATGTGTCGCTCCGGCGGCAATCGCCTGCTCAAGGTCGCCGCTCATGCCTGCGGAGACCATGGTGGCAGCCGGATGGTCCGCCCGTACGGCGGTTGCGATTTCCGTCAGTCGATCGAAGGCGCGGGCCGGATCCCCGGCCAGCGGGCCCGCCAGCGGAGCGACGGTCATCACACCGTCCAGTCGCAGCCCGGGCGTGTCGGCGATCGCGTCGGCCAGTTGCGCGACGTCCTCCGGCGCGACCCCCGCCCGGTGCTCGCCCTCCCCGTGCGCCTTGTCCAGCGCCACCTGCACCAGGCAACCCAGCTCCGGGCGCTCCGACTTGAGCACCGCCGCGGAGAGCGACTGGACCAGCCGGAGCCGGTCCACCGAGTGCACGTGGTTCGCGTACCGGACGACCGAGCGGACCTTGTTGGTCTGCAGCTGGCCGACGAAGTGCCAGTCAAGAGGAAGGTTTCTGCACTGCTCCGCCTTGGGAGCGGCGTCCTGATCGCGGTTCTCCGCGACGTCCGTCACACCGAGTCCGGCCAGCAGCGCGGTGTCCTCGGCGGGGTAGGTCTTGGTGACGACGACCAGGGTGACCTCGTCCCGGGCGCGCCCGGCGGCCGCGCAGGCGTCCGCGATCCGGCGCTCGACCACGTCGAGGTTGGTGCCGAGTTCCTCGTACCGGGCCCGCTGGCCCTCCGTCAGCGCCGCCACGAACCCGGCGCTCCCCGGGAACGGTCCGTAGATGTCGTTCGTCATCAGTGATCAGAGCCCAACCAGACGTAGCTCGCGAGCCGGCCGGTGCGCTGCTCGCGGCGATAGGAGTAGTGATCGGCGGATTCGAGGGTGCAGACCGGTGACCGCACCAGCTCCTTGACCCCCGCCGCGGCCAGCTGGGCCGCGACTCCCTCCGGCACGTCCAGGGCCGGAGTCCCCCAGGACGTCTCGGCGAAGGCCTCCGGCACCACCGCGGCGACCTCGGCGCGCAGTTCGGCCGGCACCTCGTAGCAGCGGCCGCAGACCGCAGGCCCGGTGGCGGCGGTGATCCGCGAGGGCTCCGCGCCCAGGTCGACCATCGCCCGGACGGCCGCGGGCACCACCCCGGCCGCCAGCCCGGGCCGGCCCGCGTGGGCCGCGCCCACCACGCCCGCCACCGGATCGGCCAGCAGCACCGGGGTGCAGTCGGCGGTCAGCACCGCCAGCGCGAGCGGCCGGTCGGAGACCACCGCGTCCACCGTCGGGGCCTGCCCGAGCGGCTGGCGCTCGGTCACCACCGCGACCTCGGCGCCGTGCACCTGGTTCATCCACACCACGTCGGCCGGGTCGAGCCCCAGCCGCCGGGCGGCCAGCGCCCGGTTCTCCCGCACGGCCTCCGGGTCGTCCCCCACCGCGCCGCCGAGGTTGAGCTCCCCGTACGGCGAAGTGCTCACCCCGCCCCACCGTGAGGTGAAGGCGAAGTGAGCACCCGCGCGGATCGCGTGATCGATCACTTAAGGAAGTCCGGGACGTCGAGCTCCTCGGCCGGGCTCTCCACGAACGGCTGCCGGGCCGGCTGCACCTGCGGCGGAACCGGGGCGGCGGCGGTCGTGGTGGTCGAGGTCTCGGCGCTCCGGCTCGACGTGGTGGTCGAGGACTCGCCCTCCGAACGGGAGGTCACCGAGCCGATCGTCCCGTACGGGCGGCCGGCCGGACGCTCCGGGGCGGCCGGCGGAGTGGCCGGGCGCTCCGGGGTGGTGGACTTGACCACCGGGTCGCGGACGATCGCCGGCGGCTGCCCGCCGTCGAAGCCGGCCGCGATGACGGTGACCCGGACCTCGTCGCCGAGCGCGTCGTCGATGACGGCGCCGAAGATGATGTTCGCCTCGGGGTGCGCCGCCTCGCTGACCAGCTGGGCCGACTCGTTGATCTCGAACAGGCCGAGGTCGGAGCCGCCCGAGATGGACAGCAGCACGCCGCGGGCGCCGTCGATCGAGGCCTCCAGCAGCGGCGAGGAGATCGCCATCACGGCGGCGGCCTTGGCGCGGTCCTCACCGCGGGCCGAGCCGATGCCCATGAGCGCCGAACCGGCGTCCGACATGACGGACTTGACGTCGGCGAAGTCGAGGTTGATCAGACCCGGGGTGGTGATCAGGTCGGTGATGCCCTGGACACCGGAGAGCAGGACCTGGTCGGCCGAGCGGAACGCGTCGAGGACGCTGACCTGGCGGTCCGAGATGGACAGCAGCCGGTCGTTGGGGATCACGATGAGGGTGTCGACCTCTTCGCGGAGGGAGGCGATGCCGTCCTCGGCCTGGTTGGCCCGGCGGCGGCCCTCGAAGGTGAAGGGGCGGGTGACCACGCCGATCGTCAGGGCGCCCAGCGAGCGCGCGATGTTGGCGACGACGGGCGCGCCGCCCGTGCCCGTGCCACCGCCCTCGCCGGCGGTCACGAAGACCATGTCGGCCCCCTTGAGGACCTCCTCGATCTCCTCGCGGTGGTCCTCGGCGGCCTTGCGGCCGACCTCGGGGTTGGCGCCGGCGCCGAGGCCCCGGGTGAGTTCACGGCCCACATCGAGCTTGACGTCGGCGTCGCTCATCAGGAGGGCCTGCGCATCGGTGTTGATCGCGATGAACTCGACGCCCTTGAGACCGACCTCGATCATCCGGTTGATGGCGTTGACACCACCGCCGCCGATTCCGACGACCTTGATGACTGCGAGGTAGTTCTGCGGTGCTGCCACGTCGAAGGCCTCTCGCCTCGAATTTCCGGGTCGGCCCGACCCGGGGCGGGGCCGTACCGACGGATGTCGATGGGTAGGGAGCCTGGTTTCTGACTGAATGTCCGAAATGCCGACCGCCGACCCCAACCCTAAACTTGACCTTTAGGGTTAGTTCTGTGTCTCCGTCACATCACCAGGAAACACAGTCTGGTGACACAGGACACTAGGTGGCTCCAGGCACGCGTTTCAACGAACACGCCGAGCTTCCCTTTTTCTTTTGAGCCTATGTGATCATCGGCCGGCTTAGGAAACCGGGGGTGACCACCAAGAGTCGGGCCGACACTTCAAGGCGTCAACCCCTCCCTCAGGCAGAGAACCTACCGGATCATCCCGACACCGCCGGCGCCTCCGGCGCCGTCACGTCGAAGTTCGTGCCCTTCTGGTTCAGGAGCGCGACCAGGACCCGGGCCTTGCGGTCGATCTGCTCCGGACTCCCCCAGCGCACCGTCGCACCCCCGCTGAGCTGCAACTGGATGTCGTCGTACGAGTGCACCAGCACCGAGCCGACCCGCTTGGCGACCTCCGGCGGCAGCCCGGCGGCCACCGCCACCGCGCCCTGCACCAGCTGCGGACGGGAGATCACCCCGTCGACGTCGTTCGCCTGCTGACTGAGTCGCAGCTCGACCACCGGGACGCCCTCGGGCGGAGCCGGTTCGGTGGCGAAGCTCACGCCCCCGGCGTCGACCTGGGTGAACTGGCCGTCGTCCCCCTTGACCACGGCCACCGCCGTGCGCTGGACGACCTTCACCCGCAGGGTGTGCGGCCAGCCCCGCCACACCTCGGCCTTCGCCACCCGGGGGATCCCCTCCACCCGGTGCCGGACGCCGTCCAGGTCCACGCGCGCCAGCGGGCCGTCACCGAGCCCGCCGACCGCCGCACGGACCTGGTCCGGCGTCAGCTTGTCGTCGCCCGCCCCCTGGACGGCGACGGTGCGCACGTCCAGGACCGAGGAGAAGAACACCAGCCAGGCCAGCACGCCGAGCACCGCGGCGCCGAGCGCGCCCAGCACCACGATGCCCCGCCGGGAGAGCCGGAGGCGGGGAGCGGACTCCTCCACCTCCAGCTCCTCCTCCAGCGGGTCGGCGAGCCGGCCGTCAGCCACGGCGGCGACCGCCGCGGTGGGCCTGGATGGCCTCGTAGACCATGCCGACCAGCAGGTCGTCGGCGTCCCGGCGGCCGAACTCGGCGGCCGAACGGCTCATGTCCCACAGCCGCTGCGGGTCGGTGAGCACCGGCAGCACGTTCTGCAGCACCCACTCCGGGGTCAGCTCGGCGTCGTCCACCAGCAGGCCGCCGCCGGCCTTGACCATCGGCTGGGCGTTCAGCCGCTGCTCGCCGTTGCCGATCGGCAGCGGGACGAAGGCGGCGGGCAGGCCGACGGCCGCCAGCTCGGCCACCGTCATGGCGCCGGCCCGGCAGAGCATCATGTCGGCGGCCGCGTAGGCGAGGTCCATCCGGTCCAGGTACGGCACCGGGCGGTACGGCGGCATCCCGGGGACGTCCGCCACCTGCGGCAGCTCGTTCTTCGGGCCGACCGCGTGCAGGATCTGCACGCCGTACTGCTGGAGCCGCGGGGCGATCGCGGTGATCGTCTCGTTGAGCCGGCGGGCGCCCTGGGAGCCGCCGGAGACCAGCAGGGTGGGCAGCCGCTGGTCGAGGCCGAAGTACTGGCGGGCCTCCGGACGGGCCGCGCCGCGGTCCAGGGTGGCGATGGTCCGGCGCAGCGGGATGCCGATGTACCGGGAGTCGCGCAGCTTGCTGTCCGGCGTGGAGACCGCCACGAAGTCGCTGTAGCGGGCGCCGATCTTGTTGGCCAGACCCGGGCGGGCGTTCGCCTCGTGCACCACGATCGGCACCCCGGCCCGCTTGGCGGCCAGGTAGGCGGGCATCGCCACGTAGCCGCCGAAGCCGACCACGGCGTCCGCGTTGACCCGCTCGATGATCTCCTGGGCGGCCCGGACGGTACCGCGCAGCCGGCCGGGGACGGTGATCAGCTCCGGGGTGGGCTTGCGGGGCAGCGGGACGGCCGGGATGAGCTCCAGCTGGTAGCCGCGCTCGGGTACCAGCCGGGTCTCCAGTCCGCGCTCGGTGCCCAGGGCGGTGATCCCGACGGACGGGTCGTGCCTGCGGAGGGCATCCGCGAGGGCCATGGCCGGCTCGATGTGACCGGCGGTCCCCCCGCCGGCGAGTACGACATGCACCGAAATTCACCGCTCCCTGCGTGCCGGCCCCGGGGCCGGGCGCGCTGTGGTTCGTCGTCGTGGCAGCACCCGGGCCAGTTGTCTCCTGAGCCGGGAGTTCTTGCTCCGGGCGGCCAGGGCCGCCTTCGCGCCCGAGGTGCTGCGCGCCAGGCACAGCAGCACACCGATCGCGGACATGGCCGACAGCATGGCGGAACCGCCGTAGGAGAACAGCGGGAGCGGGACGCCCGCGATGGGCAGCAGTCCCAGCGCCGACCCCAGGTTGATCATGGCCTGCGCCATGATCCAGGTGGTGGCGGCTCCCGCGGCGTACCTGACGAAGGGGTCCTTCGTACCGATGGCCACACGGATACCCGCGTAGCCTAGTGCCGCGAAGAGACCGAGCACCGACAGCGTCCCCACCAGACCGAGTTCCTCGCCGGTCGCGGCGAAGATGAAGTCGGTGTGCGCCTCGGGCAGCTGGCCCCATTTCTCCACGCCGGCGCCGAGGCCGGTACCGAAGCCGCCGCCGTTGGCGAACGCGAAGACGCCGTGCAGGGCCTGGAAGCAGGCGCCCTCCGGGTCGAGCTTGGTGACGCCGATGCAGCCCAGCCGCTCGGCCCGGTGCGGGACGGTGACCACCAGCGCGGTGCAGACCACCACCGCCACCCCGACGGTGGCCACGAACAGCCGCAGCGGCGCGCCGACCATCCAGAGCAGCGCGAACGCCATCGCCACCAGGATCATCGAGGTGCCCATGTCGCCGCCGAACATGATCAGCGCGAGCAGCAGCAGGGCCCCCGGCACCAGCGGCACCAGCAGGTGCTTCCACGAGTTGAGGGTGCCGGCCTTCTGCTTGCGGGCGAGCAGGTCGGCGCCCCAGAGCACCAGCGCGAGCTTGGCGAACTCCGAGGGCTGGAACTGGAAGAAGCCGAAATCCAGCCAGTTCTGGTTGCCGTTGATCCGCACCCCGATGCCGGGGATGGCGACCAGGGTGAGGGCGCCGATCACCGCGATCATCACCGGGTAGGTGATCACCCGCAGCACCGCCACCGGGACGGAGGCGAAGCCGATCAGCAGGACCAGGCCGAGGATGGCCGCGATCAGCTGCTTGAGGAAGTAGTACTGCGCCGTGTGGTGCTGGTTCAGGGCGAGGATCTGCGAGGCCGAGAAGACCATCATCAGGCCGAGCACGACCAGCAGCAGGGTGCTGCCGACCACCAGCAGGTACGGGGTGAGCGGCCGGTCCAGCCAGTACCGCCACCGGGCCCGGAAGGCCTGGAGGCGGGCCAGCGGACCGGCCGACTTGTACTTGGTCGTGGTGGCGGAGATCACCCTCATCGGCTCGGCGGCGTCCCGCTTCACAACGCCGGAATCCGCTCTGCCCTGCCCCGCCACCGCTCCCCGCTCACTCTCTCCGTCCGACGCGCCCGCGCCGGCCCGTCCACCCGCCTGCCTACTCGCCCGCCAGCTCCCGGACGGACGCCGCGAAGAGGTCGCCGCGCTCGCCGTAGTTGGTGAACATGTCCATCGAGGCGCAGGCCGGCGCCAGCAGCACCGTGTCACCCGATCGGGCGAGCGACGCGGCCGTTCGAACGACCTCGGCCATCGCCACCGCGCCAGTCTGGCCCTCGGCCGCCTCGATCACCGGCACATCCGGAGCGTGTCGCTCCAGCGCCTCCCGGATCACCGCCCGGTCCTGGCCGATCAGCACCACGGCGCGCAGCCGCTCGGCCGCGCCCTGCACCAGGTCGTCGAAGGCCGCGCCCTTGGCCAGGCCCCCGGCGATCCAGACGATCGGCCGGTAGGCGGCCAGCGAGGCGGCCGCCGCGTGGGTGTTGGTGGCCTTGGAGTCGTCGATGTACGCGACCTCGCGGACCACGCCGACCTCGGCGATCCGGTGGGCGTCCGGGCGGAAGGCCCGCAGGCCCTCCCGGACGGCCTTCGGCTCGACGCCGTACGCCCGGGCCAGCGCCGCCGCGGCGAGCGCGTTGGCGATGTTGTGCGGGGCCGGCGGGTTGACGTCGGACACCGCGCCCAGCTCGGCCGCGTTCTTGGCCCGGTCCTCGACGAAGGCGCGGTCCACCAGCAGCCCGTCCACCACGCCGAAGTTCGACGGGCCGGGGGCGCCGAGGCCGAAGCCGATCGCCCGGCAGCCCTCCTCAACGTCGGCCTCGCGGACCAGCGCCTCGGTGGCCGGGTCGGCCAGGTTGTACACGCAGGCGACCGTGTTGCCCTCGTAGATCCGGCCCTTGTCGGCGGCGTACGCCTCCATCGAGCCGTGCCAGTCGAGGTGGTCGGGCGCCAGGTTGAGCACCGCCGCCGAGTGCGGGCGCAGCGAGGGCGCCCAGTGCAGCTGGTAGCTGGAGAGCTCGACGGCGAGCACGTCGTACGGCTCCTCGGCGAGCACCGCGTCCAGGACCGAGACCCCGACGTTGCCGACGGCGGCGGTGCGCTTGCCGGCGGCGGTGAGGATCGAGGCGAGCATCTGGACGGTGGTGGTCTTGCCGTTGGTGCCGGTGACGGCCAGCCAGGGGGCGGGCTCGCCGGTGGCGGGCAGCGGCCTGCGCAGCCGCCAGGCCAGCTCGACGTCGCCCCAGACCGGCACCCCGGCCGCCTCGGCGGCGGCGAACAGCGGGCTGTCCGGCGCCCAGCCGGGCGAGGTGACGATCAGTTCGGTGCCCTCGGGCAGGCTCGCGCCGTCGCCGAGCCGCACGGTGACGCCGAGCGCCTCCAGCTCGGCGGCCCGGGCGGCCAGGCCGGGGCCGCTGCCGCCGTCCACCACGGTGACCCGGGCGCCGAGGCCGCGCAGGACGCGCGCGGCGCTGATGCCCGAGACGCCGAGCCCGGCGACGGCGACCGGCAGGCCGTCGAAGTCCGGGGTGGCCTGGGCCGGGCCGGTCAGGTCGGGGTCGGTCATCCGGTCACCCATCCCGCGTAGAACAGGCCGAGGCCGACGGCGACGCACAGGCCCTGGATGATCCAGAACCGGACGACGATCAGGACCTCGGTCCAGCCCTTGAGTTCGAAGTGGTGCTGCAACGGCGCCATCTTGAAGACACGCTTGCCGGTCATCCGGAAGGAGCCGACCTGGATGATCACCGAGAGGGTGATGATCACGTAGAGGCCGCCGAGCAGGGCGAGCAGCAGCTCGGTGCGGGAGCAGATCGCCAGACCGGCCAGGGCGCCGCCGAGGGCGAGCGAGCCGGTGTCACCCATGAAGATCTTGGCGGGCGAGGTGTTCCACCACAGGAAGCCGAAGCAGGAGCCCATCAGGGCGGAGGCCACGACGGCGAGGTCCAGCGGGTCCCGGATGTCGTAGCAGTTGGCGGTCGCGGTGATCGCGTAGGCGCAGCTCTGGGTGTGCTCCCAGATGCCGATGAAGGTGTAGGCGCCGAAAACCATCACCGAGGCGCCGGTGGCCAGGCCGTCCAGACCGTCCGTCAGGTTCACGCCGTTCGACATCGCGGCGATCATGAAGTACGCGAAGATGACGAACAGGACGGGGCCGATCGCCCACTTGAAGTCCCGGACGAAGGACAGGCTCTGGGACGCCGGGTTGAGCCCGCGGTCGTCCGGGAACTGCATCGCCAGGACGGCGAACCCGAGGCCGACGATCGACTGGCCGGCCAGCTTCGCCTTGGCCCGCAGGCCCAGCGAGCGGCGCTTGACCACCTTGATGTAGTCGTCCAGGAAGCCGACCAGGCCGAGGCCCGCGGTCAGGAAGAGCACCAGCAGCCCGGAGGCGGTCGGGCTCTCGCCCGTTATCGCCTTCGTGGCGAAGTACGCGATCAGGGTCGCCAGGATGAAGGCGATGCCGCCCATGGTGGGCGTGCCCTTCTTGCTGTGGTGCGCCTTGGGGCCGTCGTCCCGGATGTACTGGCCGTAGCCGTGCTTCGCGAGCACCTTGATCAGCGCGGGGGTGCCGAGCAGCGACAGGATGAGACCGATCATCCCGGAGAAAAGGATCTGCTTCATCAGACGGCCACACCGTCCGCCAGGAGGGCCTCGGCCACCTTCTCCAGCCCCACCGAACGGGAAGCCTTCACCAGGACCACATCCCCCGGCCGCAGCTGACTGCGCAGCAGCTCGACCGCCGCGTCCGCGTCGGACACCAGCACCGACTCCTCACCCCACGAACCTTCGTTCCTCGCGCCGAGTTCCATGCAGGCCGCCTCGCGTCCGCCGACCGCCACCAGCTTGGTGACGTCCAGCCGGACGGCGAGCCGCCCGATGGCGTCGTGCTCGGCCAGGCTGTCCTCGCCGAGCTCCCGCATCTCGCCGAGCACCGCCCAGGTGCGGCGGCGCTCCGGGCCCCGGCCACCCATCGAGACCAGCGCCCGCAGCGCGGCCCGCATCGAGTCGGGGTTCGCGTTGTAGGCGTCGTTCACGACGGTGACACCGTCGGCCCGGTCGACGACCTCCATGCGCCAGCGGGACAGCGCACCCGCTTCGCCCAGGGCTGCCGCGGTGTCGTCGACGGACATCCCGAGCTCCACCGCCACCGCTGCGGCGGCGAGGGCGTTCGAGACGTGGTGCTCACCGTACAGGCGCAGCTGCACGGGCGCGGAACCGGCCGGGGTGGTGAGCGTGAACGATGGCCGCCCGGTGGCGTCCAGGCGAACGTCGGTGGCCCGGACGTGGGCGTCCGGCGATTCCCCGAACAGGACCACCTTCGCCCTGGTACGGGAGGCCATCGCGCGCACCAGCCGGTCGTCCGCGTTGAGGATCGCGGCGCCGTCGGCGGGCAGCGACTCGACCAGTTCACCCTTGGCCTCGGCGATCGCCTCCTGGGAGCCGAACTCGCCGACGTGGGCGGTGCCGACGTTGAGCACCAGGCCGATCCGGGGCGGGGTGATCGAGGTGAGGTACTCGATGTCGCCCTTGTGCCGGGCGCCCATCTCCATGACCAGGTGCCGGGTGCCGGCCTCGACCCGCAGCGCGGTCATCGGGTGGCCGATCTCGTTGTTCAGCGAGCCGGGCGGGTAGACGGTCTCGCCGCGGCGCTGGAGCAGCTGGGCGATCAGGTCCTTGGTGCTGGTCTTGCCGGCCGAGCCGGTCAGCGCGACCACGGCGGTGCCCTCGGCGCGGGCGACCACGGCGCGGGCCAGCCTGCCGAGCGCCTCCACCACACTGTCGACCAGGACGGCGGGCACGCCGACCGGGCGGGAGGCCAGCACCGCGACGGCGCCGTCCCCGACCGCCTTGGCCGCGTAGTCGTGGCCGTCCACGTGCTCGCCGACGAAGGCCGCGAACAGGCCGCCGGGGGCCACCTTCCGCGAGTCGACCTCGACCGGGCCGGTGACCAGGGCGTCCGGGTCGGCGCCGTCCAGCGTGCCTCCGACGGCGGCGGCCACCTCGGCGAGGGTCAGTGCGATCACTGCTGCTCTACTCCTCGGTCGCCCCGTGCGGCCGTGGTCCGCGCGATGGATTCGCGCAGCACCTCCCGGTCGTCGAAGGGGCGGATCTCGTCTCGTACGTACTGGCCGAGCTCGTGGCCCTTGCCGGCCACCAGCACGGTGTCCCCCGCCCGGGCGCGCGCGACGGCCAGCCCGATCGCCTCGGCCCGGTCGGGGACGACCAGGACGTCCCCGCGCTCGGCCTCGGGCACCGCGGCGGCGCCGGTCAGCATGGTGGCGAGGATCGCCAGCGGGTCCTCGCTGCGCGGGTTGTCACTGGTCAGCAGGGCGGTGTCGGCGAGACGGGCGGCGATGGCGCCCATCGGGCCGCGCTTGTGCGGGTCGCGGTCGCCGCCGCAGCCGACCACGACGTGCAGCCGGCCCTCGGTGACCTCGCGCAGCGAGGCGAGGACGGCCTGCAGGGCGTCCGGCTTGTGCGCGTAGTCGACGACGGCGACGAACGGCTGTCCGGCGTCCACCCGCTCCAGCCGGCCGGGCACGCCGGGGACGGCGGCGACGCCGGCCACGGCCCGCTCCAGCGGCAGGCCGGCGGCGACCAGCAGGGTGATCGCGGCGAGCGCGTTGGCGACGTTGAACGGGCCGGGCAGCGGGACGGAGGCCTCGGCCTCGGCGCCGTCCGGGCCCAGCACCGTGAAGGTGGAGCCGACCGGCCCGAGCCGGACGTCCACGGCCCGCCAGTCGGCCGCGGCGGCGCCGGTCGCGGAGAAGGTGGTCACCGGGATCTTGGCCTCGGCGGCGAGCCGGCGGCCGTACTCGTCGTCCAGGTTGACCACGCCGTGGCGGGACTTGCCGGGCTGGAAGAGCCGGGCCTTCGCCTGGAAGTAGTCCTCCATGTCCGGGTGGAAGTCGAGGTGCTCGGGGGTCAGGTTGTTGAACAGCGCGACGTCGTACGCGACCCCGTCGGTGCGGCCGAAGACCAGGGCGTGGCTGGAGACCTCCATGGTCACCGCGTCGGCGCCGCGCTCGGCCATCACGCCGAGGATCGCGTGCAGGTCGGTGGCCTCGGGGGTGGTGCGCTCGCTCTTGATCCGCTCCTCGCCGACCCGCATCTCGACGGTGCCGATCACGCCCGGGCTGCGCCCGGCGCCGCGCAGGCCGCCCTCGACCAGGTACGAGGTGGTGGTCTTGCCGTTGGTGCCGGTCAGCCCGATCATCAGCAGCCGCCGGGAGGGGCGGCCGTAGACGATCGCGGCCAGCTCGCCCATGACGGCCCGCGGCCGGTCGACGACCAGCAGCGGCAGGCCGGTGGCGGCCGCCTGCTCGGCGCCGGCCGGGTCGGTGAGCACCGCCACCGCGCCGGACTCCGCGGCCTTGCCGGCGAACGCCGCGCCGTGGTGGTTGGCGCCCGGGAAGGCCACGTACACGTCGCCCGGACGGACCGCGCGGGAGTCGTGGGTGACGCCGGTGACGGCGCCGCCCTCGACGGGCGGCAGGCCCAGTTCGGCGGCCAGCTCGGCGAGCGGCAGGGCGGTGGTCCCGGTCGGACGGGGCGGACTCACGGTGGTTTGATCGGGTTTCGGCACGGCGGGAAGGCTATCCGCCGAAGGGTGTCCAGGGCCAAACCGGCCCTCCGCCGCGCCGTGCTCCGGCCCGGCCGGTCCGTTGTTCATCCCGCGCTCACGGCTTCCACTCGACGGCCAGGTTCGGCGCCGGGCTGCCGCTCGGCGGGACCTGCATGGTCTTCAGGGTGAACTCCATCACCTGCTTGAACACCGGGCCGCACAGCTGGCCGCCGAAGTGGCCGTTGACCGGGCCCTGGAGGGTGCAGGAGACGGTGTAGCGGGGGGCGTCGGCGGGGGCGAAGCCGATGAATGAGGCGGTGTAGCCGTCGTAGCCCTTGCCGTCGGCGGCGCCCCGGTCGGCGGTGCCGGTCTTGCCCGCGACCCGGTAGCCGGGGATGGCGGCCTTGCCGCCGGTGCCCTGCTCGTCGTCGACGACCGACTCCAGCATCGAGGTGAGGGTCCTGGCCGTCTCCGGGCTGACCACCCGGGTCTGCTCCCCCGGCGCGCTCGGGGCGTACTTGCCGTTCGGGTCGGTGACGCCCTGGACGATGCTGGGCGCGACCCGCACCCCGCCGTTGGCGATGGTCGAGTAGACCGAGGTGGCCTGGAGCGCGTTCATCTGCAGCGGGCCCTGGCCGAAGGAGATGTTGTACTTCTCCGAGGCGACCAGGTCCTCCGGCTTCTTGAGCATCCCGGGGGTCTCCCCGGGGAAGCCCAGGCCGGTCGGCTGGGCCACGCCGAACTTGCGCATGTAGCCGTCCAGCACCTGGTTGGCCTTCAGCTGGTCGCCGTCGCCGAGGGTCTCGACCGCCTCGATGGTGCCGATGTTGGAGGACTTGGCCAGCACCCCGGCCAGGGTCAGGTACCAGGGGTCGTGGTTGACGTCGTCCTTGAACTGCTGCCCGGCCCGGACCAGCCGGTTGGGCACGGTGACCTTGGTGTCCCAGGTGGCCTTGCCGGAGTCCAGCACCGCGGCCAGGCTCATCAGCTTGGCGGTGCTGCCCGGCTCGTACGCGTCGACCAGGGCGGGGTTGCCCAGCTGGGCCTGCTTGGACAGGCTCAGGTCGTTCGGGTTGAAGCCGGGCGCGGTGGCCATCGCGAGGACCTGGCCGGTCTTCACGTCCTGGACCACCACGTAGCCCTTCTCCGCGCCGGAGTTGGCCACCTGGTCGGTGATCGCCCGCTGGGCGGCCCACTGGATGTCCCGGTTGATGGTCAGCTTCACGTCGCTGCCCGGCACGGCCGGCTCCATCGAGCCCCCGGCGGTGGGCACCAGCCGCCCGCCCGACTGGGCGTAGCTGCTGTGGCCGTCCTTGCCGGCCAGCATCTTCTGGTACTGCAGCTCCAGGCCGCCGGCGCCCTCGCCCTCGGCGTTGACGAAGCCGACCAGGTTGGCGGCCAGCCCGTCCGCCGGGTAGATCCGCTTCTGGGTCTCCCGGTTGAACACCCCGGCCAGCGGGTTGGCGCACTCGTTGTCCACCCGGGTGCGCCCGCCCTGGTCGGCGGGCTTGCCGAGCAGCTTCTTCTGGGCCTGGCAGGCCCGCGAGCCGGCCTGCTTCTCCAGGCCCGACTTGAGGTCGCTGATCTGCTTCTTGGCGGCCGGGGTCTGCTGGGCCGCGAGCCGCTTGTAGCGGGTCTTGGGGGTGTGCAGGTCGGCGGCGATCTTCTCCTTGGGCACGCCGAGGATCGGCGACAGCAGCGCGGCCGCCTGCTCCGGCGCGTCCGGGATGCCGGTCGCCTCCGGGGTGAACATCGCCGGGTCGGCGGTGATGTCGTACGCGTCCACGGTGGCCGCCAGCGCGACCCCGTCGGAGGACGTTATCGAGCCGCGTTCGGCGGTGATCGGGATGTTCATGTAGCGGTTGGTGTTGGCGTCGGCGGCCAGCGCGTCGGCGTCCACCAGCTGGAGCTGCACCAGGCGGCCCGCGAAGACGGAGAACACCAGCGACAGCACCACGGAGATCACCCGCAGCCGGCGCTTCGGCTCGGCCAGCCTGAGCGCCTTGGGGCGCAGCGGCGGACGGCTCTTCGGGCGCACCGCCGCCTGGCTGCGGGCCGGCGGGCGCCCCTCGGGGCGGCGCTGCTGCGGCGCCCGCGGGGTACGGCCGGCGGAGGCCGACTTGGCGGGCTGGGCCTTGGCCGACTGGCTGCGCGCGGGCTGGCCCTTCGCGGGCTGGCTGCGGGCGGGCTGGGCCTTGGCGGGCTGGCTCTTGGCCGGCTGGCCCTTGGTGGGCTGCCCCTTGGCGGGCTGACTGCGGCCGGCGGCGGACTGCGCGCGCGGCGCGGTGCCCCGGGGCACCGGACGGCGGCCGTTGCCGCTGCCGGAACCGCCGCTCCCGCCCGGCTGACGTGGAGTGGTCATGCGGCCACCTCGCCGCGCTCGCCGGGCGCCTCGCGCCCGTCACACCTTCCGACGGTCCACTCGCTCATCGGCCCGCCCCTCCGTTCGGCTTCGCGGCCGCGGCGGGCGAGACCGGGTTGAGCTGGATCACCGAGTCACCGGCGGACGTCGCCGGTGCCGGGGCGGGCGGCGGCGCGGCCGGTGACGGGGCACCGCCCGGCTGCGGCGCGGCCGGTGACGGCCCGGCGGCGGGCTGGGTCGCGCTCGGCTGGGCGGCACCGGACTGGGCCCTGGTCGGCCACGGCTCGGCCGTGGAGCGCTTGACCGGCGGGCTGTCCTGCGCCGGGCCGGGGGTGCCGACCACCTTGCCGCCGTTGGGGACGTCCAGGAAGGCCATCCCGCCGGCCGGGACCATGCCCAGCTCGGCGGCGCGCCTGGCCAGCGCGTCCGGAGCCGAGCTCTGGTCGATCTCGTGCTGGAGGCTCTGCTGTTCGTCGGTCGCCACGGTGGTCTGCTTCTGCAGTCGGGACAGCTCGAAGGAGCCCTCGTTGAGTGCGGTGTTCAGCGCGAGCAGGCCGAGCAGCCCGGCCGCCAGCAGCACCACGACGAGCACCGCGAACGGTGTGCGCCTCCGTACCGGACGCCTGCCCGGCCGGACCGTGATCCGCGCCCTGCCCTGCCCGGGGAGTCCTCCCCGCCCCGCCCGGACCTCACCGGCCACCGGCCCCACCGCTTTCCTCCGCCCTTCGGACCCCGCCGGGCCGGTTCGTCAGCCCCGCTTGCTTCGGTCCCTGATCCTCTCCGCCACCCGCAGCCGTACGGGCGCGGCGCGCCGGTTCTCCTCGATCTCCTCCTCGGTGGCCAGCTCGGCACCGCGAGTGATCAGTTTGAGCCAGGGCTGGTGCTCCTCCGGGATGAACGGCAGCCCCGGCGGGGCGGTGTTGGTCGCACCGGCGGCCAGGTACTGCTTGACGAGCCGGTCCTCCAGCGACTGGTAGGACATCACCACGATCCGGCCGCCGATCGCGAGGACGTCCAGCGCCCCCGGGATCGCCCGGTCCAGGACCTCCAACTCGCCGTTGACCTCGATCCGCAGCGCCTGGAACGTCCGCTTCGCCGGGTTCCCGCCGGTCCGACGGGTCGCCGCCGGAATGGCGTTCCGCACCAACTCGACCAGACGCGCGCTGGTGGTGAACGGTTCCTTCTCCCGCTCCCGCAGGATCGCCGAGGCGATCTTCCCGGCGAACCGCTCCTCGCCGTACACCTTGAGGATGCGGGCCAGGTCGCCGTGGCCGTAGGTGTTCAGCACCTCCGCCGCGCTGATCCCCCGGGTCTGGTCCATCCGCATGTCCAGCGGCGCGTCCTGCGCGTACGCGAAGCCGCGCTCCGCCTCGTCCAGTTGCATCGAGGAGACGCCGAGGTCGAACAGGACGCCGTCCACCCGGTCGATGTCCAGGCGCTCCAGCACCTCGGGGATCTCGTCGTAGACGGCGTGCACCAGGGTCGCCCGGTCGCCGAACGGGGCCAGCCGCTCGCCGGACAGCTTGAGCGCCGAAGGGTCGCGGTCCACCGCGACCAGCCGCACCTCCGGGAACTGGGTCAGCAGCGCCTCGCTGTGCCCGCCGAGGCCGAGGGTGGCGTCCACCACGACGGCCCCGGGGCGCGAGATCGCCGGTGCGAGCGCGTCCATGCACCGCTGGAGCATCACCGGAACGTGCTTGGGGCCCGGTTCGTTGGTGGTCATGCGCGGTGGCGCCCTTCCTCGGT
Source organism: Kitasatospora sp. NPDC057512 (assembly GCF_042802135.1). Lineage (NCBI taxonomy): Bacteria > Bacillati > Actinomycetota > Actinomycetes > Kitasatosporales > Streptomycetaceae > Kitasatospora > Kitasatospora sp. NPDC057512. The sequence continues at coordinate 6,155 of NZ_JBHVET010000034.1, read as the reverse complement.
GCGGAGCAGCCCGACGTCCGGGAGCTGCGACCATTCTCGCCCACCGTGCCCCGGCACGACGAAGCGGCCCGTGGTCCCCGCCCGCTCGAGGGGAAGGTCGTGACCGCCCGGCGCCGGGGAAGGTGCGCCAGGTGGGCACGGAGCGGGAGGAGGCCACGGGCCGCTTCGACCGGGCCGCACCGGCCGGGGAGGCCCCGTTGACGGGCCCCGGCGGGTGTGCTCCACTGCGCCGCAAACTCTATCGCGCGGGCCCTGCCAGTCAATGGCCCGCTCCGGCGCACCACCCGGGCGGCGGTACGGATCACCGCAGGTCGCGGCCGTCGGGGCGGACCGGCGGCGGTACGGATCGGGGGCCTTCGGCGGCGGGCGCGCGCCCCCTCCCCGCCCCGCGTGCGGGGTCGGCGGCGGCCGCTCCGGGACCGGCCCGGACGAACCCTCCCGATTGTGGCGATGCACTCGATCACGGCCCGCCGTTCTGTAGCTCCCGGCCCCACCGCGCGGGCCCGATCCGCACTAACGTCGCCCCCATGACAGTGACACCCGACCGGCCCTCGCCGAACGCCGCTGCCGACCCTGCCAGACCCACCGTCATCGACCGCTTCGTCACGGCCAACCGCGCCTACGCGGTGACCTTCCGGGACGGCGGCATGGACGCCCGCCCGGTGCAGAGGATCGCCGTGGTCGCCTGCATGGACGCCCGGCTCGACCTGTTCGCCGCGCTCGGCCTCGAACTCGGCGACGCCCACGTCATCCGCAACGCCGGCGGCGTCGTCACCGACGACACCATCCGGTCCCTGACCATCAGCCAGCGCGCCCTCGGCACCCGCTCGATCGCGCTGATCCACCACACCGGCTGCGGCCTGCTCGGGCTCACCGAGGACTTCCGCCGCGAGCTGGAGCTGGAGGTCGGCCAGCGCCCGCAGTGGGCGGTGGAGGCCTTCGTCGACCTGGACGGCGACGTCCGCCAGTCCATGCAGCGCGTCCGTACCTCTCCCTTCCTGCCGCACACCGACGACGTCCGCGGCTTCGTCTTCGACGTCCACACCGGCCTGCTCCGCGAGATCGACTGAGCGACCCGCCCCGACCCTGCCCGGCCGACGGCGTCCGGGCATTCGGGCACCCCCGAATGGTGACTTCCGGCCGTCCCGCAGGGGAGAATGCGCCTGCCGGTCGGACCCCGAACCACCTGGGGCGGCCAGGCCGCAGGCCGCCTTCCCGGCCGCCGGCTCCTCGTTCGGAACCGCCCCCGGGACGGCCGCGTCAAGCATGGGGTGGGGTCCGGCCTCGGGACGGGGCGGGCACAGGGTGCCAGGGAGCGTATACGGGTGACGAGCTACAACGATCAGGCCGGACTCGGCAGTCCCGCGGGGGGCGAACCGCAGCGGGCGGGCGGGTTCCGGCAGACCGGGCTCCCCGAGCTCGCCGCGGTCGTCGACCGCGTGCGTGCCAACGTCGAGAGCGTGATCGAGGGCAAGCCGGAGGCCGTCCGGATCGCCCTGACCGTCCTGCTCGCCGAGGGCCACCTGCTGCTGGAGGACGTGCCCGGCGTCGGCAAGACCATGCTGGCCAAGGCGCTCGCCCGCTCGCTCGACTGCACCGTGCGCCGCATCCAGTTCACGCCCGACCTGCTGCCCTCGGACGTCACCGGCACCAACATCTACGACCAGCAGCGGCACGACTTCGAGTTCCGCCCGGGCGCGATCTTCGCGCAGGTCGTGGTCGGCGACGAGATCAACCGCGCCTCGCCCAAGACCCAGTCCGCGCTGCTGGAGTCCATGGAGGAGCGCCAGGTCACCATCGACGGCACCAGCTACGAGCTGCCCTCGCCGTTCATGGTCGTGGCCACCCAGAACCCGGTCGAGATGGAGGGCACGTACCCCCTGCCGGAGGCCCAGCGCGACCGTTTCATGGCCCGGATCTCGATCGGCTACCCCAGCCCCGAGGCCGAGCTCGCGATGCTCGACACGCACGCCGGCGCCAGCCCGCTGGAGGACCTCCAGCCGGTCGCGCACGCCTCCGACATCCTCAAGCTGATCGACCTGGTCCGCACCGTGCACATCGCCGACCCGGTCCGCCGCTACGCCGTCGACCTGGTCGGCGCCACCCGCACCAGCCCCGAGCTGCGCCTGGGCGCCTCGCCCCGCGCGACCCTGCACCTGGTCCGGGCCGCCCGCGCCGCCGCCGCGCTGGACGGGCGCGACTACGTCACCCCGGACGACATCCAGCGCCTCGCCGTCCCGGTCCTGGCGCACCGTCTGATGCCGACCGCCGAGACCCAGCTCAGCCGCCGCACCTCCGAGCAGATCGTGGCCGACCTGGTCGCCCGGCTGCCGCTGCCGCGCCCGCAGGGCGGCCCGGCCGTCCGGAGGGGCTGAGGTGGCCCAGTCCGAATCATCGGGACTGCGGGCCGGGTTCCGCGGTCTCACCACCCGGGGGCGGTCCTTCCTCGCCGCCGGGGTCACCGCGGTGGCCTGTTCCTACCTGCTCGACCAGGACGCGCTGCTGCGCGTCGGCGTCCTGCTCGCCGCGCTGCCGCTGGCCGCCGTGGTGGTGGTCGCCAACACCCGCTACCGGGTGGCCAGCGGACGCCGGCTCAGCCCGCGCCGGGCGGTCGCCGGCCAGGAGGCCCGGGTCCACCTGCGGGTCGACAACGTCTCCCGGGTGCCCACCGGGGTGCTGCTGCTGGAGGACAAGGTCCCGTACGTGCTCGGGCCGCGCCCGCGCTTCGTGCTGGACCGGGTCGAGCCGCGCGGCCACCGCGAGGTCTCCTACCGGGTCCGCTCCGACCTGCGCGGCCGCTACCCGCTCGGACCGCTCCAGCTGCGGCTGTCCGACCCGTTCGGGATGTGCGAGGTGACCCGCGCCTTCACCGCCTCCGACGTCCTCACCGTCGTCCCCCAGGTCCAGGCGCTGCCGTCGGTACGGCTCAGCGGCGAGTGGATCGGCCAGGGCGAGAGCCACAGCCGCACCCTGGCGCTGGCCGGCGACGACGACGTGATCCTGCGCGAGTACCGGCCCGGCGACGACCTGCGCCGGGTGCACTGGCGCTCCACCGCCCGGTACGGCGAGCTGATGGTGCGCCGCGAGGAGCAGCCGCAGCAGGCCCGGGCCACCGTCGTGCTGGACACCCGGGAGATCGCCCACCGGGGCAGCGGCCCCGCCTCCTCCTTCGAGTGGGCGGTCGGCTGCGCCGCCTCGGTCGCCGTGCACCTGCTGGAGCGCGGCTACCAGACCCGGCTGCTCACCGACACCGGGCAGTCGGTGCCCGCGCCGGGCGCCGGCGGCAGCCACAGCGGCGCCGACACCTCCGGGCTGGTCCTGGACGCCCTCGCGGTCGCCGACCTGTCCGACGGCGGCACCCTCTCGCGCGCCGAGGAACCGCTGCGCGCCGGCGGCGAGGGCCTGCTGGTCGCCGTCCTCGGCGAGCTGGACGACGCCCAGGCCACCCGGCTGGGCCGGCTGCGCAGCCGCGCCGGCGGGGCGATCGCCTTCCTGCTGGACACCGGCACCTGGGCCGGCCTGCGGATGCTCGCCCCGGACACCGGCGGCGACGACTTCCGGGCCCGGGTCCAGCAGCTGCGCGAAGCCGGCTGGACGGTGATCCCGGTACGGGCCGGGGACTCCGTACCGGACCTGTGGCGGGCCGCCGACGGCAGCCGGACGACCGCCCCCTACCGAGAAGAGGCCGGCGCGTGACCACCCGGGCCAAACTGACCGCGTACTCGGCGCTGGCCACCGCCCTCGCCGCGCTGTGCATGATGCCGCTGCTCACCACCCGCAGCTGGCTCACCCACGCCCTCCTGGTGATCGCCGTGGTCGCCGCGGCCGGCGCGGGCCTGCGCCGCGCCCCGGTGTACCGCTGGACGGTGCCGCTCGGGCAGCTGCTGGTCCTGCTCCTCCTGCTGCTGCTCGGCTTCGCCGGCGCCGGCGGGATGCTGCCCGGCCCGTCCGCGCTGCGAGCCCTGGACCAGGTCTTCACCGCCGGCCTGGACGACATACAGCAGTACGCCATCCCGGCTCCGCCCACCGCCGGACTGCGGCTGATCCTGGTCTCGGCGATCGGGCTGATCGCCGTCGCGGTGGACACCGTCGCGGTGACCTACCGGCGCTCGGCGCTGGCCGGGCTGCCGCTGCTGGCGCTGTACTCGGTCGGCAACGGCCTGGCCGGGGAGCACGGCAGCTGGGTCTGGTTCGCCGTCGCCGCGGCCGGCTACCTGCTGCTGCTGTTCGCCGAGGGCCAGGACCGGGTCTCCCGCTGGGGCCGGGTGTTCTACGGCGGTGCGCGCGGCTCGGTGGAGTCCGGCCGGGTCAGCCCGGGCGGCCGGCAGGTCGGCGTGCTGGCCCTGGCGGTGGCGCTGCTGCTGCCGGTGGTCCTCCCGCACTGGAGCTTCGGGCTGCTGCACTCCGGCTCCGGCGGATCCGGCGGCAAGGGCGTCGGCGGGAGCCTGTCGACCAGCCTCGACCCGCTGGTCAGCCTGGAGGCCGCGATCTCCAAGCCGACCGACGCGGAGCTGCTCACCTACACCCTGGACAGCCCGCTGGCCGACCAGGTCTACCTGCGGACCGGCTCGCTCGACCAGTTCGACGGCGTCAACTGGAGGCTCGGCAGCACCACCGTCCAGGACCTCCCGGCGACGCTGCCCGCCCCCGAGGGCCTGCGCGAGAGCCAGCTGCCCCGGTTCGACGGCGACTTCCAGGTCAGCGAGCGACTGGAGGGGAGCTGGCTGCCGATGCCCTACCCGGCCGCGTCCGTCCAGCTCCCCGACCGGAGCGCCTGGAAGCTCGACCCGCTGACCCGTACCGTCCTGCCGACCAGCGACAAGGCGATCCGCGGCCTGAGCTACCACGTCACCGCCCTGGACGTGCGGCCCACCGCCAACGAGCTGCGCCTCGCGGGCACCGCGCCGTCGGACATCAGGGAGCGCTACACCGCCCTCCCGACCGACCTGCCGCCGGTCGTCGCCGAACAGGCCAAGGCCGTCACCGCCGGCGCGAAGAACGACTTCGACCGGGCGACGGCACTGGTCACCTGGTTCACCGGGCCGGGCTTCACGTACGACACCTCCGTCAACGGCGGCACCGGCAGCAACGCCATCGCCGTCTTCCTGCGCGACCGCCGGGGCTTCTGCGTGCACTTCGCCTCCACCATGGCGGCGATGGCCCGGGAGCTGAAGATCCCGGCCCGGGTGGCCGTCGGCTTCACCCCCGGCGACAGCAAGGGCGGCAACGTCTACTCGGTGACCGGCCGGATGTACCACGCCTGGCCCGAGCTGTACTTCACGGGCTACGGCTGGCTGCGCTTCGAGCCGACCCCGAGCCGCGGCGTCCCGACCCGCTACACCGAGGCGTCCAGCACCCCGACCACCGCGCCGACCCAGCAGGCGACCGCCGCCCCGCAGACCGCCTCGGCCGCCCCGCTGCCGAGCTCCGGCTCGGACTGCACCGCCAAGCAGCGCCAGCTCGGCGAGTGCGGTCCCAAGGGCAAGGCCGTCGCCAAGGCCGCCGAGGAGTCCTGGCTGCTCTCCGGCCAGGTGCTCGGCACCCTGGCCGCGGTGCTCGCGCTGTTCGCCCTGCTGCTCGCCCCGATGGTCTGGCGCGCGGCCGTGCGCCGTCGCCGGCTGGGCGGCGGCGGGCGGCGCGGGCCCGGCGGGAGCGGCGCGGCGGAGCTGACCGACGCCCAGGTGCTGGCCGCCTGGGACGAGCTGATCGACTCCGCCTGGGACCTCGGAATTCCCCCGGACGAGTCACGCACCCCGCGCTCGGCGGCCCACCGGATCACCGAGAAGGCCCACCTGGACGCGGACTCGGCGGCGGCCACCGGCCGACTGGCGCTGGCCACCGAGCGGGTGCTCTACGCCCCGCCCGGGCAGCCCGTCACCGAGCCGCTGGCCGCCGACGTCCGCACCGTGCGGCGCGGGCTGCGGGCGGCCGCCGGCCGGGCCGGACGGACCAGGGCGCTGCTGCTGCCGCCGTCCTCGGCGCAGCTGTGGTGGCGGATCTCCGACGCGGCGCGGGCGGCCCGGGCGGCGGCGGGCGCCGCGGGCGGCCGGGCGGCCGAGGCGGTCTCCGCGCCGGTGCGGCGGGTCCTCACCCGGCGCAAGCGGTCCACCCCGGAGTCCTGACCCTGGATTCCTCCTCCGGACACGAAGCCGGGG
>NZ_JBHVET010000033.1:0-24985 GCF_042802135.1 Kitasatospora sp. NPDC057512 | reverse complement strand
GGGGGGGGGGGTGGGGGGGGGGGGCCCCGCACCGCCCTCGACAGGTGGTCCTCGATGCGCCCGACCCCCGGGAAACCGGCCCCGGCCCCTCAGCTCCGGCCCCGGAACCAGCGCCGACACCAGCGCCGGAGCCGAGCAGGACGGACGGCCCGGCTACTGCGGCCAGGCGGCGTCGATGTCGGCGGCGGTCTTCTGGATCGACTGCCCCTCGGCGAACCAGGCGGTCAGCGACTTCCACTCCTGCCCGGCCCCCACGGCGGCCGGCATCAGGTCGGAGCCGTCGAAGCGGAAGGTCGCCGACGGGTCCGTCAGCGCCTCGGCCGACAGCTTGTCGATCGGGTCGGTGTAGAGGCTCTTGTCCACGCCCTGGTTGGCCGAGACCCAGCCGCTCGCGGTCTTCACCCGGCTGCTCGCCCAGTCCGAGCTGGACAGGTAGTTCTGCACCGCCTGCACCTCGGGCCGGCCGGAGAAGGCCGCCAGGAACTCACCGCCGCCCTCGACCGGGTTGGCGACCGACGGGTTCACCGCGGGCAGGTGGAAGGCGAAGACGTCCCCGTCCGGGCCGACCTTGGTGCCCTTGGGCCACTGCGCCTCGTAGAAGGAGGCCTGCTGGAGCATCAGGCACTTGCCGCTCAGGATCGGCGTGCCCGCGTCCTGGAAGGTGGTGGTGGCGATCGACTTCACGTCGCCGAAGCCCGCGTTGACCCAGGCCGGGTTCTGCATCCAGTCGGCGACCGTCTTCATCGCGGTGGTGATCTTCTGGTCGGAGAACTTCACCTGGTGGCCGACCCACTGGTCGTACACCTCGCCGCCGTACGAGCCGAGCACCACCTCCTCCAGCCAGTCGGTGGCCGGCCAGCCGGTGGCCGTCCCGGAGGCGATGCCGCCGCACCACGGCTTGGCCCCGCCGGCCTTGGCGATCCGGTCACTGAGCGCCATCAGGTCGGCCCAGGTCTTGGGCACGTCGTAGCCGGCCGCCGTGAAGGCCTTCGGCGAGTACCAGACCAGGGACTTCATGTTGGCGCTCATCGGGGCCGCGTAGTAGGTGCCGTTGACCGAGCCGTAGGTCTTCCAGATCGGGCTCCACTTGTCCTGGTTGGCGACGGTCTGGGCGGGCGGCTTCACCACCTTGCCGCTCTTCACCATCTGTGCCAGCAGGCCCGGTTGCGGGATGATCGCGAAGTCCGGGGCGTTGCCGCCGGAGACCCGGACCGGCAGCTGGGACTCGAAGTCGTTCGAGCCCTCGTAGCTGATCCTGATCCCGGTGCACTTGCCGAACTCGGCCCAGGACTTCTCCAGGTTGTCCGACTCCGGGCTCAGGATCGAGGCGAACATCGTCACGGTGGTGCCCGAGTGCCCGGCGTACGGCTGGTACTTGGCGCAGTCACCGGACAGCGACGCGGCCGATCCGCCCCCGCCGCCACCCGAACCGCCGGAGCTGTTGGAGCAGGCCGCGGTCAGCGCCAGTGCCGCCACCAGAACGGGCACGGCGGCCAGACGACGGCGTGAATTCGGTTGCGGCGCGGTCGGGTTGAGGGTCAATGCGGTTCTCCTCGCCAGGGCATGCTGCCGACGGTGGGCTGAACGACATTGCGCTGTACCGGAGATGGGCCTTCAAGGGAATCGCGGACATCACGGAGACGGAATCGCGGAACGGGATCACGGGCAGGATCACGGGTAGGATCACGAGCGGACGGCGGCCGGACTGATCGAAGACGTTAACGCAGCCGCCGCCCCCCGCCAAGGTCCCCGTTCGACCTTCACAAGCCGGTGTCCCGACCGTGACCCGCGACCGGAAGCCGAAGGCCCCGGCCGGACGTCCAACCGGACATCCCTCATAAATCCAGCCGGGGCCTTGCGATATGACCAACCGTCAGAAGAGCCGGACCGGCAGGTCCAGCAGGCTGTTCACCACCAGCGAGGGGCTCGGCCGCAGCTCGGCGTCCGGCACCGCGAGCGACAGCCCGGGGAAACGCTCGAACAGCGCGGGCAGCGCGACCCCCGCCTCCAGCCGGGCCAGCGGGGAGCCCGGGCAGACGTGTGGGCCGTGGCCGAAGGACAGGTGGCGGGACGGGTCCCGGGTGATGTCGAAGACCTCGGCGGTCACCCCGTGCTGGAGCGGGTCGCGACCGATCGCGTTGTACGAGACCAGCACCGGCTCGCCGGCCGGGATCACCACCCCGCCGACCGGAATGGACTCGGCGGCGAACCGGAACAGGAAGTTGCTGGTCGGCGGCGTCCAGCGGAGCGACTCCTCCACCACCGCGTCCCAGGACACCCGGCCCGAGCGCACCAGTTCCAGCTGGTCCGGGTGGGCCAGCAGGGCCCGTACCGCGTTGCCGATCAGGTTCACCGTGGTCTCGTGGCCGGCCGCGATGATCACCCGCAGGGTGGCCGCCGCCTCGGCGTCGCTCAGCGCCCCGCCCTCGGTGTCGGCCGCCAGCAGCACGCTCGCCAGGTCCTCGCCGGGAGCCGAACGGCGCTGCGCCACCAGGCCGTTGACGAAGGCGTTCAGCCCGGCGACGGTCGCCTGGATGCCCTCCGGGTTCGGCTTGATGCCGAAGAACCGCTCGTACAGGTCGCGCAGCAGGCCGTGCTCCGACTCCGGCACGCCCAGCAGCGAGCAGATCACCGTCATCGGCAGCGGGAAGGCGAAGGCCGTCTTGAGGTCCACCAGCGACTCGCCCGCCGCCAGGGCGTCCAGCAGCGCGTGGGTGATCTCCTCGACGCGCGGACGCATCAGCTCCACCCGCCGCGGGGTGAAGGCCTGCGCGACCAGCGCCCGAAGCCGGCGGTGCTCGGCGCCGTCGGTGGTCACCATGCTCGGGCCGGGCACCGCCAGGCCGATCAGCGGCCAGGTCTTCGGGACCTCGCCACGCTGGTAGGCCGCCCAGTGCGTGGCGTCCTTCACGAGCCGGGCGTCCGTGAGCAGGTCGCGCGCAGCGGCGTGCTGCGTCACCGCCCAGGCGGCGACCCCGCCGGGCAGCTCGACCGGCACCACCGGGCCGGCGGCCCGCAGCAGGGCGCCCTCGGCCGCGTTGTCGCGGGCCATCGGGTCGAGGGCGATTCGGGCCGGGGCAGCGGTCATCGACGACTCTCTTTCGAAGCTCTGGAGAAACTCTGGAGAAGCTCTGGAGAAGCTCTCGAAGCCGTTCGAGGTTTCGAAGCCCTGGAGAAGTTCTTCGAAGCTCTTTCGAACGGCCGGTGCGGGTGGATCAGGCCGGGTGGCCGGGGGTGAACGAGACCGGCAGCGCCACCAGCCCGCGCACCCAGGCCGACGGCCGCCACACCAGCGCGTGCTCGGCCACCGCCAGCCGCAGGTCCGGCAGCCGGTCGAGCAGCACCTCGATCGCGGTGGTGGCGATCACCTCGGCCGCCTCCTGGGCCGGGAACGGGCAGCCGTGCTCGCCGTACGAGTAGCTCAGGTGCGCCCGGTTGCCCTCCGCCGGGCGGCCGTCCGGCTGCCGGACCGCCGGGTCGGCGTTGGCCCCGGCGATGCCGAGCAGGACCAGGTCCCCCTCGCCGATCCGCTGGCCGCCCAACTGGGTGTCGCGGACCGCCCAGCGTCCGGCGAAGATCTGGGTCGGGGTGTCCTCCCAGAGCGCCTCGTTCAGCGCCTGGCTGATGCTGCGCCGGCCGCCGGCCAGCGAGGCCGCGAACCGCTCGTCGGTGAGCATCAGCCGCAGCGCGTTGGAGATCCAGTACGAGCTCGGCTGGTGGCCGGCGATCAGCAGCACCCGCAGGTCGCGCATCACCTCGTCGTGGGTCAGCCCGGCCGGGTGCGCCAGCATCCGCGAGGCGACGTCGGCGCCCGGGTGCTCGGCCTTCTCCTCGACCAGCGCGAGCATCAGCTCCAGCAGCCGCTGGGCGCCGGCCGGCGCGTCCGGGCCGCCGTCCAGCATGGCCAGCAGCGCCGCGATCAGCTGCGGCGCCTGCTCCTCGTCCAGGCCGAGCACCCGGCACAGCACCAGCAGCGGCATCCGGTGCGCGTACTCGGCGACCAGGTCGGCCTCTCCGCGCCCGGCGAACTCGTCGATCAGCCCGTCGGCGATCTCCTCGGCGTGCTTGCGCAGCTCGTACGGGTCGATTCCGGCCAGCGCGTCGGTGACCGCGCGCGAACGCCGGACGTGCTCCTCGCCCTCGGCGTAGAGGATCGAGGGGACGGGCGCCATCATCGGCTTCAGCGGCCAGTCGGCGGGCAGTGTCGCCCAGGCGTGCCAGCGGCTGGAGTCGCGGCCGAACAGCTGCGACCGGCCGGTCACCTGCTGGAGCTCGCGGTAGCCGATGACCAGCCAGGCGGGCACGCCGCCGGCCAGCTCGACCGGGGCGACCGGGCCGTGCGCGGCGCGCAGCTCGCGGTAGAGCTGGGACGGGTCGGTCTGGAAGCGCGGCCCGTACAGCGGCGTGGCGCCGGCGTGCGCCGGGCAGCCCGGGGGCGGGGTGGCGGCGGGCTCGGTCACGGGGTGCTCTCCTCGTAGATCGCGGTACGGGACCCTGCCGGGGCGGGCCGCGCGGCCGGGGCCGTCTCGTCCTCCCCGGTGGCAGCGGCCGGGACGCCTTCATCGGCCAGGGCGGTCCCGTCGGCTCCGGCCAGGGCAGCCTCGTCGGCCCCGGCCAGGGCGGCCAGGTGGTGGACCAGGGCGATCAGCACCCGCTTGCCGGACTCGCGGTCGCGCGCGTCGCAGTCCACCAGCGGCACCTCGGCCGGCAGGTCCAGCGCCTCGCGGACCTGCTCCAGGGTGTGGCCCGGCTCGCCGAAGTTGTTGCGGGCCACGATGAACGGCGTGCCGTGGTGCTCCAGCCGGTCGATCGCGTACCAGGAGTCCTCCAGCCGCCGGGTGTCCACCAGGACGACCGCGCCCAGGGCGCCGCTGAACAGGCGGTCCCAGAGGAACCAGAAACGTTCCTGCCCGGGCGCACCGAACAGGTACAGCACCTGGCGCTCGGAAAGGGTGATCCGGCCGAAGTCGAAGGCGACCGTGGTGGAGCGCTTGCCCCAGGCACCGGCCGGGTCGATGCCCTCGCCCGCCTTGGTCATCACCTCTTCGGTGTTCAGCGGGCGGATCTCGCTGACCGAGCCGACCAGGGTGGTCTTGCCCACGCCGAAGCCGCCGACCACGACGATCTTCAGCGCGTTGTCGGCGGTCGCCCGCAGCGGGGTGCGCGCGCCGGCGAGCCGGACGTCAGTGACGGCCTGGGCGTCACTGACGGCCTGGGCGTCGGCGACGACCTGGGCGTCGGCAGCGGGCCGGGCCTCCACGGCGACCTGGACGCCGCCGGCGGCCGAGACGTCAGAGCTGTTGAAGGCCATGCAGCACCTGCTTCAGCGTGTCGAGGTCGGGCAGCCGGGCCTTGTTCGGCGCGAACCGGGGGTGGCGGGCGGTGACCGCCCCGGACTCCAGCAGGTCGCCGAGCAGGATCTTCACCACCGAGACGGGCAGCGCCAGTTCCGCCGCCACCTCCACCACGGCGGTCGGGGCCTCGCACATCCGCAGGATCCGGGCGTGCTCCGACTGCATCCCGGGCGCCGGCTGCCGCTCGGCGACGATCAGGGTCACCAGGTCGAAGGCGTTCTCCGGAGCCCGGCTGCGGCCCCGGGTGATGGTGTAGAGGCGGTCCGGGTCGTCGTCGCGCCCCGGCAGCACCGGCCCCGGACTCATGCGCCCACCTCGCTCCGTGCGGCGGGGGCGTCGACCCCCGCGACCCCCTTGATCGTCCGCTCGCTCCGCGCGCTCATATGACCGCGCTCTCCTGCGCGGCCTCGCCTTCCGCCGCCCGGGCGGGCGCGCTGAGGTGGATCCCGATCTGCTCGATCAGGCCGTGCATGTTGTGGCCGACCACGCCGACGTCCGCGTCGTCGTCCGTGACCACCGCCAGGTGCGCGCCCTCGCCGGCCGCCACGATGCACAGGATGCCGCCGTGGAACTCGGTCATCGACTGCCGTACACCGCCGCTGCCGTCGCCGAACTCGATCGAGGCGCCGTGCGCCAGGCTCTGCAGGCCGGAGGCGATGGCGGCCAGCTGGTCGGCCTGGTCGGTGCTCAGTCCGGCGGTGTGGCAGAGCTTGAGGCCGTCGGCGGAGAGCACCAGGGCGTGCCGGGTGCCGGGGGTCGCCGCCAGCAGGTTCTCCAACAGCCAGTCGAGGTCACGGTCGGTGGCACTGCTCATCAGGTGTCCTTCTCGGTGACGGGGGAAGCGTCGGGCGTGGTGTCGGGGGCTGTGGTCGGCACCCCGGAACGGTCGGTGGTCGGCGCCCCGGAACGGTCGGTGGTCGGCGCCCCGGCAAGGTCCTTGGCCGGAGCCCCGGCGGGGCCTGCGGTCGGCGCCCCGGCAGCGGGCTGCCCGGCCGCCGCCGGGCGGGCGGCGGCCCGGCGGAACGCGCCGAACCGGGCGGCCGCACCCGCCGCGTCGGTGCCGGCGGGCTTCACGGAACGGTCCGTCGCGGGGGCGGCGGTGGCCAGCGTCTGTCCGCGGCGGCGCTGCGGCAGGCCGCTGTCGGTCGTCCGGACGGGCGCGGCGGGCACGACGGGCGCGGCCGGCGCGGCCGGCAGGGCGGGCGTGGTGGCGGTCCGCGTCCCGGCCGCGGCCTGCGTCCCGACGCGGGTCCGCTGCGCGGAGGGCGCCGGAAGCAGGGAGGCCGGGGCGGGGCGCGCCGAGGTGAGCGCGGGGCGCGCGGTCTCCGCGGGCGACCCCTGCACCGGTACGGACACCTGGACGGGCGCCGGGGCGGCGGCCGGTGCCGGGTGGGTGACCAGCTGCTGCGGGATCAGCATCACCACGCCGGTACCGCCGCGCGCCGAGGGCCGGAAGGAGATCTGCAGCCCGTGCTTGCGCGCCAGCACCCCGACCACCGCCAGCCCCAGGCGGGTACCCGCGGAGAGCGTCGTGAGGTCCAGCGGTTCGGCGGAGACGGCCCGTTCGGCCCGGCGCAGCCAACTGTCGCTCAGGCCCAGCCCGCTGTCCTCGACGGTGACCGCCAGCCCGGCGGGCACCTCCTCGACGTAGACGTGCACCTCGGCCGGCGGGGCGGAGAAGTTGGTGGCGTTGTCCAGCAGTTCGGCCAACGCGTGCATCACGCCCTCGGCCGCGTACCCGGCGACCGCGGCGGTGCTGGCGTTGTGCAGCCGCACCCGCTGGTAGGCGCCGATCCGGCCGAGCGCGCCGCGCAGCACCGACTCCACCGCGATCGGCTTGGCCCAGCGGCGGCCCGAGCGGGCGCCGGTGAGCACCGCGATGCTGTCGGCCATCCGGCCCGCCTGGGCGGTCGAGTGGTCCAGGCTCAGCAGGTCGCCGAGGACCTCCTCGTCGTGCCGGTGCTGCATCTCGCGCAGCTCGGCGTGCATGCTCGTGGCCAGCGCCTGGACCCGCCCGGCGGCGGTCGCGCACACCGCGAGCGCGGCGGCCCGCAGCCGCTCGCCGCGGCCGATCTCCTCGCCGACGGCGCGCAGCAGCGGGTACTGGGGGTGCTTGCGGTGGACGGCCAGCGCACTGTCCACCGCGGCGCCGGCCCGCAGCTTCGTCACCACCTCGGGCAGCACGCCCTCGGTGATCCGGGCCAGTTCGGCGCGCTCGGCCTCGACCCGGGTCCGCTCCGTCTCCGCCCCGGCCCGCTCGGCGTCGAGTTCGGCCCGCAACCGGGCCAGCTCGGCGTGCGCGGTGGTGACGTCGGCCTCGGCGCGGGCCTGCCCGGCGCGGGCGGCGTCCCGCTCGGCGAACGCGGCGGCGGCGCGGTCGACGGCGGCCGTCTCGGCCCGCCGGGCCGTGCCCACGGCGACCAGCGCGGCCCGGGTCTCCTCGTGCTGCGCGGCCAGGTCCTCAGCCAACCCCCGGGAACGCTCGACGCCGGCCGCCGCGAGGCCGACGGCGATCAGCCAGAGCACCGTGACGGCGCCCACCGCGAGGGCGGTGAGCGGCTGGTGCGCGCCGAGCGCCCGGGTGACGCCGACCGGCGCGGCGACCAGCGCCAGCAGCACGGCGGCCGCGGTCAGGGCGACGGTGCGCGGCACGGGCCGTCGGCGCGATCGGCCGTCGGGGCTGGGGGCTTCTCTCATCGGTGCGGTCCTCGGCAACGTCGGCGGGCGGCGGCGCGGGCGGCGGGTCGGCGACGGTTGCGGCCGCCGACAGCTGGTCGGGCGCATACCAGTCCGCCCGGCGACGTGACGAAACGTCTCCGGGCGTCTGATCGGTTCACGCTTTCGGCCGATCATATCGATTCAGACATAGGCCTCAAGCGGCCAGTTGACGACCAATCTCCTTCTTCACGCCGCCCGCACCACACGACGACACCCCCGACGCCCACCCGGACACCACGCCTCACACCGTGGGCGCCCGCCCTGCGCCGACGGCCGCCGACCTCAGCGGCCTCCGAACCGTCGCTCCAGCGCCTCCTCGAAGGTCCCCCGGCCCACCGCCCGATCCGGCGTCAGGTTGCCGCCCGCCCGCAGTCCGCGGCCGGTCGCTCCCGGCAGGGGCAGCGGCAGCAGCGGTCGGCGCCGGCCCGCCGCCCGCAGGTAGGCCTCGGCCAGCTCCCGGTACGAACGCACCTGCGGGCCGCCGACCTCCGGGGCGAAGCCGGCGGGCTCCTCCCCCACCAGGTCCGCGACCGCCTCGGCCACCTCCCGTACGTCGACCGGCTGGCACCTCACCCCGCTCAGCACCGGGAGGACCGGCAGCCTCACGGAGGCATCGAAGATCTTCAGCACCAGGTCGTGGAACTGCGTCGCCCGCAGCACCGTCCAGCCCAGCCCCGACTCCCGCACCACCCGCTCACAGGCGAGCTTCGTCGTGTAGTAGGAGAACGGCACCCGGTCGATCCCCACGATCGACACGTAGACCAGGTGCCGCACCCCGGCCTCCCGGGCCCGGGCCACCAGCGTCCGGACCCCGGCCACGTCCGCCTTCCTCTGCGTGGTCGCGCAGTCCACCACCACGTCGACCCCGGCCATCGCCTCCGCCATCCCGGCCCCGCCGACCAGGTCCCCGACCACCCACTCGACCCCGTCGCCCCCGCCCCGCACCCGCCGGCTCAACCCCCGCACCGCCACCCCGCGCGCCACCAGCAGCCGCACCACCTCCCGCCCCAACGTCCCCGTCGCCCCGGTCACCAGCACCGTTCCCACCACCGCGCCACTCCTTCCCTGAGGAAACCCGTCACCCCCTACAGACCGGACACCGCCCCAGAACGTGACATCGGCACGCCCGGGGGCTCGGGAAAGGACACACGAAAAAGCGGGGCGAGGACCGATGAAGGTCCTCGCCCCGCTTCAGGGGTTCACCTCAGGAGGCGACCACCGGGGTCGGGCGCGGTCAGCTGCAGCCGCTGGTGGAGCCGCAGCCCTCGCAGAGGTAGCAGCTGCCGGCGCGGCGCATCTTGGTGCCGCAGGAGAAGCAGAGCGGGGCGTCGGCGTTCAGGCCGAGCTGGATCTCCATCAGCTCCGTGGAGTTGTGGGCCTGCTTCGGGGCCGCCTTGGGCGCCTCGACGGCCGGGGCCGGGGCCGGGACGGCGGCCGGCTTGGCGGCGACGGGGGCGGACTGGGCGAGCGACTCGGTGTCGAGCTCCTCGGCCTCCAGCGGCTCGTACGAGCCCGTCTCCAGGTGGCGCTGGCGCTCCTCGACGGAGTGGATGCCGAGCGCCGAGCGGGTCTCGAACGGCAGGAAGTCGAGCGCCAGGCGGCGGAAGATGTAGTCGACGATCGACTGCGCCATCCGCACGTCCGGGTCGTCGGTCAGGCCGGCCGGCTCGAAGCGCATGTTGGTGAACTTCGAGACGTAGGTCTCCAGCGGCACGCCGTACTGGAGGCCGACCGAGACGGCGATGGAGAAGGCGTCCATCATGCCCGCGAGGGTCGAGCCCTGCTTGGACATCTTCAGGAAGACCTCGCCCAGGCCGTCGTCCGGGTAGGAGTTGGCGGTCATGTAGCCCTCGGCGCCACCGACCGTGAAGGAGGTGGTGATGCCCGGACGGCCCTTGGGCAGGCGCTTGCGGACCGGGCGGTACTCGACGACCTTCTCGACCACGGCGGCCGGGGCGGCCGCCTCGGACTTGGACTCGGAGTCCTTCTTCTTGGCCGAGAGCGGCTGGCCGACCTTGCAGTTATCGCGATAGATGGCGAGTGCCTTGACACCCATCTTCCACGCCTCGAAGTAGATCTCCTCGATCTCCTCGACGGTGGCGGACTCGGGCATGTTCACGGTCTTGGAGATGGCGCCGGAGATCCAGGGCTGGATCGCGGCCATCATCCGGACGTGGCCCATGGCCGAGATGACGCGCTCGCCCATCGCGCAGTCGAACACCTCGTAGTGCTCCGGCTTCAGGCCCGGGGCGTCCACCACGTTGCCGTGCTCGGCGATGTGGGCGACGACCGCCTCGGTCTGCTCGTCCTGGTAGCCGAGGCGCTTGAGGGCGCGCGGGACGGTGCCGTTGACGATCTGCATCGAGCCGCCGCCGACCAGCTTCTTGAACTTGACCAGGGCCAGGTCGGGCTCGACGCCGGTGGTGTCGCAGTCCATCATCAGGCCGATGGTGCCGGTCGGGGCGAGCACCGAGGCCTGGGCGTTGCGGAAGCCGTTCTGCGCGCCGAGGCGCAGCACGTCCTGCCAGGACTTGTTGGCGGCCAGCCAGACCGGGGCGTCCAGGTCGTCGTGGGAGACGGCGTCCAGCGAGGCGTCGGCGTGCTGCTTCATGACCTGCTGGTGCGGGGCCGCGTTGCGGGCGTAGCCGTCGTAGGGGCCGACCACGCCGGCGAGTTCGGCGCCGCGGCGGTAGGCGGTGCCGGTCATCAGCGAGGTGATGGCGCCGGCCAGGGCGCGGCCGCCCTCGCTGTCGTAGGCGTGGCCGGTGGCCATCAGCAGGGCGCCGAGGTTGGCGTAGCCGATGCCGAGCTGGCGGTAGGCGCGGGTGGTCTCGCCGATCTTCTCGGTGGGGAAGTCCGCGAAGCAGATGGAGATGTCCATCGCGGTGATGACCAGCTCGACGACCTTGGCGAAGGTCGCCGCGTCGAAGGAGTCGTCGTCGCGCAGGAACTTCATCAGGTTCAGCGAGGCGAGGTTGCAGCTGGAGTTGTCCAGGTGCATGTACTCGGAGCAGGGGTTGGACGCGTTGATGCGGCCGGACTCCGGGCAGGTGTGCCAGTGGTTGATCGTGGTGTCGTACTGGATTCCGGGGTCGGCGCAGGCCCAGGCGGCCTCGGCCATCTTGCGGAACAGCTTCTTCGCGTCGACGGTCTCGATGACCTCGCCGGTCATCCGGGCGCGCAGGCCGAATTCGGTGCCGTTCTCGACGGCGGTCATGAACTCGTCGTTGACGCGGACCGAGTTGTTGGCGTTCTGGTACTGGACGGAGGTGATGTCGTCCCCGCCGAGGTCCATGTCGAAGCCCGCGTCGCGCAGGGCGCGGATCTTCTCCTCCTCCTTCACCTTGGTCTCGATGAAGGCCTCGACGTCCGGGTGGTCCACGTCGAGCACGACCATCTTGGCCGCGCGGCGGGTGGCGCCACCGGACTTGATGGTGCCGGCCGAGGCGTCGGCGCCGCGCATGAAGGAGACCGGGCCGGAGGCGTTGCCGCCGGAGGAGAGCAGCTCCTTGGAGGAGCGGATCCGGGAGAGGTTCAGGCCGGCGCCGGAGCCGCCCTTGAAGATCATGCCCTCTTCCTTGTACCAGTCGAGGATCGAGTCCATGGAGTCGTCGACGGACAGGATGAAGCAGGCGCTGACCTGCTGGGGCTGCTTGGTGCCGACGTTGAACCAGACCGGCGAGTTGAAGCTGAACACCTGGTGGAGGAGGGCGTGGGTCAGCTCGTGCTCGAAGATCTCGGCGTCGTCCTTGGAGGCGAAGTAGCCGTGCTTCTCGCCGGCGGCGCGGTAGGTGAGCACCACGCGGTCGATGATCTGCTTGAGGCTCCACTCGCGCTGGGGGGTGCCGACGGCGCCGCGGAAGTACTTGGACGTGACGATGTTGACGGCGTTGACCGACCAGAAGTCGGGGAACTCCACGCCGCGCTGCTCGAAGTTGATCGAGCCGTCACGCCAGTTGGTCATGACGACGTCGCGCCGCTCCCAGCGGACCTCGTCGTACGGGTGCACGCCAGGAGTGGTGTAGATGCGCTCCATCCGGAGACCGCCCTTCGGGGCCTTGGCGCCCTTGGCCGCGGCCTTCTCGGACTTCGACCCGCGTGCGGAACCGCTCGTGGTGTCTGTCACTTCTCGCTCCTCCTCCTGGGCAAACGCCCGAAGTGCCCTGAAAAGTCCGGGCACTGCTGGTTCGTTCTTCCGGTGTGCGGGCAGGCGGAGACCCTGCCTGCTTACGCACGGTTTGTAGTGTTCTGTGCCCCGTTTTCGGGCACGCGTGGGCCCCGCGGGGCCGTGGTGGTGCGGATGGCTGGGCCCGCGAGGGGCCCGGCGCCTCCTAGGGCGCGGCGGCGGACACGGACACGCAGGTGTCGTCCGCCTCGGGGATGCGGGGCCGTTCTGCGCGGAGCTCCGCGATGGCGGCCTCGAAGTCTTCCAGTCCGTCGTACGCCTGGTACACGGAGGCGAAGCGCAGGTAGGCGACCACGTCGAGCTCCTTGAGCGGGCCGAGTATGGCCAGCCCCACGTCGTGGGTGGTCAGCTCGGCGCTGCCGCTGGCGCGCACGCACTCCTCGACCCGCTGGCCGAGCTGGGCCAGCGCGTCCTCGGTGACCGGCCGGCCCTGGCAGGCCTTGCGGACGCCGGTGATGACCTTCTGCCGGGAGAACGGCTCGGTGACGCCGCTGCGCTTGATGACCATCAGCGCGGCCGTCTCCACCGTGGTGAAGCGGCGGCCGCAGTCCGGGCACTGCCGACGACGGCGGATGCAGCTGCCGTCCTCGGTGGTCCGGCTGTCGACAACACGGCTGTCGGAGTGCCGGCAGAAGGGGCAGTGCACCTCGGGATCCCTCCCTGGCAGAACGTTCGGACCGGTTGAGTCTATGCGATGCGCCCCCGGCCTCGGCAAGCTGATCATGCGGGGCGACCACTAGTACTGGGCACGGAGAGGACTGTAGCCACTACATCTAGGAGTCTGGGGGAGGTCGGCGCCTTGGCGTGTCGATGCCGCGAGGGCGCCGATTAGACTGCCGGGGTCGAGTTTCGCTCGAACATTTACTCGATGTACAACAAAGCCTTGATCGAGTCAGTCAACTCCCGAATAATTCACTCGAACGTGTGTTTGGCGCAACCTTTCGATAGGAGGCGCGTTGGGCTGGAAAAGGGGAGAGGACAGCCGTCGAGAGGGGCCGCCGTGAACACGATCGAAAGCAACACCATCCCGGTGCAGGAACACTCCCAGTTCAAGGTGGGGCAGCGCACCACGAATCAGCAGGGTGTGGACAGCAGCATGGACCGTAGCGAAGACCACCGCCTCTCCGGCGCGGCCCTTTCCGGGGCGACCCGCGTTCCCGACCAGCCGATCGAACACTCCACCGCCATGGACGACTCCCACACCTCCCCCGCCCGGGCGATGCCCGGTCGCCCCCCCGGCATCCGCACCGACGAGGCCGGCCTCACCGAGCGCCAGCGCCGGGTGATCGAGGTCATCCGGGATTCCGTCCAGCGCCGTGGCTACCCGCCGTCCATGCGCGAGATCGGCCAGGCCGTCGGCCTTTCCAGCACCTCCTCGGTCGCCCACCAG
Source organism: Kitasatospora sp. NPDC057512 (assembly GCF_042802135.1). Taxonomy (NCBI): domain Bacteria; kingdom Bacillati; phylum Actinomycetota; class Actinomycetes; order Kitasatosporales; family Streptomycetaceae; genus Kitasatospora; species Kitasatospora sp. NPDC057512. The sequence continues at coordinate 11,337 of NZ_JBHVET010000033.1, read as the reverse complement.
CTGATGGCCCTGGAGCGCAAGGGCTTCCTGCGCCGGGATCCGCACCGTCCGCGCGCCTACGAGGTCCGCGGTGTCGAGGTGGCCCGTCCGAACACCGCCGAGACGGCCGGCCGCCCCTCCACCTCCTACGTCCCGCTGGTCGGCCGGATCGCCGCCGGCGGGCCGATCCTGGCCGAGCAGACGGTCGAGGACGTCTTCCCGCTGCCCCGCCAGCTGGTCGGCGAGGGCGAGCTGTTCGCGCTCACCGTGCGCGGCGACTCGATGATCGAGGCGGCCATCTGCGACGGCGACTGGGTCACCGTGCGCCGCCAGCCGGTCGCCGAGAACGGCGACATCGTGGCCGCGATGATCGACGGCGAGGCCACCGTCAAGCGGCTCAAGCGCGAGGACGGCCGGATCTGGCTGATGCCGCACAACCCGGCGTACGAGCCGATCAACGGCGACAACGCGACCATCCTGGGCAAGGTCGTCGCGGTCCTGCGCCGCCTCTGAGCGGCCCTGTGCTCCGCTGAGCGGCCCTGTGCTCCGCTGAGCGGCCCTGTGCTCCGCTGAGCGGCCCTGTTGCTCCGCTGAGCGCACCCGCGCCGCCTCGGCGCGCACCAGCACTCACCGCACCACCACACACACCGGGAAGGGGCTCCTCCGCAGCGCGCGGGGAGCCCCTCCGGCGTTCCACGGGCCGGGCGGGCCGGGCGGGCCGGGCGGCCGGGGCCCTCAGCCCCGCTTCACCACCGGCCGCACCGGCGCCGCCGAGGCGTCGATCGCCGCCAGCGAGCGACGCACCTGGTTGCGGTCCGTGGTGTACCAGAACTCCGGCATCGAGGAGCGGAAGAAGCCCCCGTACCGCTTGGTCTCCACCCGCGGGTCCAGCACCGCGACCACGCCCCGGTCGTCGGCCGCGCGCACCAGCCGGCCCGCGCCCTGCGCCATCAGCAGCGCCGCGTGCGTCGCCGCGACGGCCATGAAGCCGTTCCCGCCGCGCTGTTCGACGTCCTTCTGGCGGGCGCTCATCAGCGGGTCGTCCGGCCGGGGGAACGGGATCCGGTCCATCACGACCAGCTGGCAGGCCGAGCCGGGCACGTCCACGCCCTGCCAGAGCGAGAGCGTGCCGAACAGGCAGGTCGTCGCGTCCGAGGCGAACTCCCGGATCAGCTCGCCCAGGGTGTCCTCGCCCTGGAGCAGGACGCGGTGGTCCAGCCGCTCGCGCATCGCCTCGGCGGCCGTCTGGGCGCCGCGCATCGAGGAGAACAGGCCCAGCGTCCGCCCGCCGGCCGCGCCGATCAGCTCGGCCAACTCGTCCAGCATGTCCGGACGTTCGGGATCGCGCCCGGGGTCGGCCAGGTGCTTGGCGACGTACAGGATGCCCTGCTTGGGGTACTTGAACGGCGAGCCGACGTCGATCCCGCGCCAGTGCGGCACCGCGTCCTCGCCGAAGCCCGCGTCGGCGTCCGGGTTGTCCCCGGCGGTGCGGACGTCCGGCAGCCGCGTCTCGGAGGGCAGGCCGACCGAGGCGGCGACGCCGTTGAAGTCCCCGCCGAGCTTGAGCGTGGCCGAGGTGAGGACGACCGAGCGCTCCTTGTACAGCCCCTCGCGCAGCAGCCCGGAGACGCTCAGCGGGGCGACCCGCAGCGAGGCGGTGCCCAGCCCGTAGCGGTCGCTGCGCTCGATCCAGACCACGTCGTACTCGGAGTCCTCCAGCAGCCGCTCGGCCGTCTCGTGCAGCGCCTCGGCCGAGGCCATCGCCTGCTTGCGGACGGCGTCCTCGTCGCTGAGCCCCTTGTCCCTGGTCTCGCCCAGCGAGCTGATCACCTGGCGGGAGGCGTCCCGGATCGCGGTGACCGCGTACGCGAGGTACTCGGGCAGCTCCTCGACCCGGCCGGGCTGGGCGGTCTCCATCAGGCCGTGGTAGTTCTCGGCGGCGGCCTGGAGCGCGTCGACCGCCTTCTCGTTGGCCAGCCGCGCGGCCCGCTTCACCGCCCGGTTGACGGCGCCGACGGTCAGCTCGGCGGTGGCCGCGCCGGTGACCCGGTTGACCAGCTCGTGCGCCTCGTCCACGATCAGCAGCCCGTGCTCGGGCAGCACCGGCGCGCCCTCGATCGCGTCGATCGCGAGCATCGCGTGGTTGGTGACCACGACGTCCGCCAGCTTGGCCCGCTCCCGCGCCTTCTCCGCGAAGCACTCCTGCCCGTACGGGCAGCGGGTGGCACCGAGGCACTCCTTGGAGGTGACCGACAGCTGGGCCCAGGCCTTGTCGGAGACGCCGGGGCTGAGGTCGTCGCGGTCCCCGGTGTCGGTCTCGTCGGCCCAGTCGCGCAGCCGCAGCACGTCCTTGCCGAGCTTCCCGGTGGGCCCGCCGAGCGCGTCCACCGGGTCGAACAGGCCCTCGCCCTCGTCGCTCGGGGTGCCCTCGTTGGCCCGGTGCAGGCACAGGTAGTTGGAGCGGCCCTTGAGCATCGCGAACAGCGGGCGGCGGCGCAGCACCGGGTGCATCGCCTCGACGGTGCGCGGCAAGTCCCGCTCCACCAGCTGGCGTTGCAGCGCCAGGGTGGCGGTGGCGACCACCACCCGGTCGCCGTGGGCGAGCGCGGGCACCAGGTAGGCCAGGGACTTCCCGGTGCCGGTGCCGGCCTGGACGAGCAGGTGCTCGGCGTGGTCGACGGCGTCGGCGACGGCCTCGGCCATCCGGACCTGGCCGGGGCGCTCCACACCGCCGACGGCCGCCACCGCGGCGTGCAGCAGTTCGGGGATCCGCGAGCGCGGGACGGCGACGGCTTCCTCGGCCTCGTCGCCGAGGACTGCCGCCCGCTGGGATTCGGAGTCGTGGGATTCGGAGTCGTTCGTCATGACGCTCCCAGCCTACGGGGCGGGGGTGACAATCCGGTCCCGTTGCCCGGGCATCCGCACGTCCACGGCGACCAGCGCGTTCGGCACGGTCCCGTACCGGGCGGCGTGCGGGCGGTGCGGGCGGTCCTGGTAGCCGTCCATCAGCAGCCGGTTGCGGTTGAGGCAGAGCCGGTCGATCCGGGGGCGGAACAGGTCGAACAGCTCGAAGCGCTCGCGCAGCTCGGGGAAGCGGTCCTGGTAGCGCAGCACCTCGGCGCGCAGCAGGGCCCAGAACTCGGTCTCGGGCAGTCCGGTCTGCGCCTCCAGCAGCGGGGCGAGGAAGCGGAACACGCCGATGAACAGCCCGGCGTGGATGAACTGGCAGAGCCCCTGCGGGCTCTCCCGCAGCAGCACCTCGGCCACCTCGTCGGGCAGGGCGTGCAGTTCGGGCAGGTTCTGGGCGCTGAGGTTGACGTCGTCCACGAAGTCCTTGACCGCGAGCCGGACCGGCGCGTCGGTGGGGTCGAAGACCACGATGGCGTTCTCGCCGTGCGGGGAGAAGACCAGCCCGTAGCGGTAGAGGAAGTGCAGCAGCGGCGGCATCATCGCGGCGAACAGCCGGGCGGTCCAGTCGCCGGGGAGCAGGCCGGAGCGGTCGATCAGCTCGGCGGCGAGCGCCCGCCCGTCGGAGCCGGTCTGCAGCAGCGAGGCCAGGGTGCGGGCCCGCTCGCCGCCGTCCAGGAAGGGGCCGAGCGGCTGGCGCCAGATCGCGCCGAGCAGCTCCTTGTACTGGTACGGCGCCTCGGGCAGCTCGCGGTAGAGCGGGTGGTCGACGGTGACGGAGGCGATCTCGCCGAGCAGGATCACCCGGCACTCGTCGCGCAGGTACGGGTCGGCGTCGCGCAGCCCGAGCAGCCAGGCGGTGACGGCGGGCGCGGCCAGCGTGCGCTCGACCGGCAGGCCGCGCCAGACCAGGGTGTTGAGGATGGACAGCGGCAGCTTGACGGTGCAGCGCTCGGGGTGGGCGGTGTTGAAGAAGGAGCGGATGGACTGCTGGGGCAGCCGTGGGTCGCCGTCCGAGGGCAGCAGGACGATCTCGCCGGAGGCGATCCAGGGCGCGAACAGCGGCAGGACCGTCTCGTCCCACTGCCAGGGGTGGACGGGCAGCAGCAGGTAGTCCTCGGCGTCCGGGCCGAGCGCGGCGCGCAGCGCGTCCACGTCGTCGAGCTCGCGGGCGTACAGCTGCTCGGGCCGCTCCAGGCCGGGCACGCCGCGGTACTCGGCGAGCCGGCGGTGCACGGCGATCCACGGCAGCGGGCGCGGGCTGCGGGCCTCCGGGGCCCAGCGGGCGGCGTCGGCGGCGGAGAAGCCGATCCGGCCCTTGTTGGGGACGATCCAGGGGTGGCCGGTCTGCCGGCCCTCCAGCGCGGTGTGGTCGAGGTCGGCGAGTTCGGCGGCGGTCAGCGCGGTGGCGAGCTGGCGGGCGTCGGCGGTGAGGGTGGCGGAGAGCTCGCGGATCAGGTGGCCGGTGGTCTCGCCGCGCAGGCCGAGGGTCTGCCGGGCGTACGGGAGGAAGCGCAGCGGGTCCAGGCCGTCCGGGCGGGAGCAGCGGACGGAGTCCGGGTCGACCTGCCAGCTGTCGTAGGAGCCGCGCCGGGCGGTGAAGCGGTACTCGGCCTCGGGCAGCTCGAGCCGGTACTCGCCGGGCGCGTCGTCGGGGACGGGTCGGAGCAGTTCCTCGTAGGCGAACTCGCCCAGCATCTTGGCCAGCAGGGCGCGGCCGGCCCGCTGCCAGTGCCCGGCGGTGAGGTGCGGGGGCAGGTGGAGCGGCGGTTCAGCGGCCGACGGTTGCGGCACGGGTCAACTCCTGGGGGCGGGGGACGGCGGGGGTGGGCTGTTCGACGGGACCGACGGAGGCGGGCTCGACGGAAGCGGGCTCGACGGGACCAGCGGCGCCGGGCGGCGCGAAGCCGGTCCAGGCGGTGCGGCCGGGCAGCCGGTGGACGGTGCGTCCGGTGACGGCGTTGAGGATGACGGCGGCCCGGTGGGCGCCGAGTCCGAGGTCGGGGGTGCCGACGCCGTGGGTGTGCAGTTCGGCGTTCTGGACGTACAGCCCGCCGGTGAGCCCGGGCCGGGTGGCGACCCGGTGGTCGGGGTCGACCCGGTAGCGCCCGGCCTCGTCCCAGTCGATCAGTTCGACGAGCGGTTCGAGCGCGGCCGGGCGGGCGGCCCGGTAGCCGGTGGCGAGCACCACGGCGTCGGTGCGCAGCAGGTGCTCGGCGCCGGAGTCGGTGTGCCGGCAGTGCAGTTCGAGGCTGCCGCAGGGGCCGGGGCGGGCGGCGGTGACGGCGGTGCCGGGGGTGATCTCGACCGGGGCGGCGTCGATCGGGCGGCCGATGGTGCGCTCGTAGAGGTGGTCGTGGATCTCGGCGAGGGTCTCGGCGCTGGCGGCCTTGTGCAGCTGCCACTGGGCGGCGACCAGCGCGTCCCGGACGGCCGCGGGCAGGCCGTGGAAGTAGCGGGTGTAGTCGGGGGTGAAGTGCTCCAGGCCGAGCTTGGAGTACTCCATGGGGGCGAGCGCCCTGGTCCGGGTGAGCCAGCGCAGCCGGACGTCGTCGCCCTCGTGGCGCCGGAGCAGGTCGAGGAAGACCTCGGCGCCGGACTGCCCGCTGCCGACCACGGTGATGTCGCGGGCGCCGGCCAGGTCGGCGCGGCGGTCCAGGTACTCGGCGGAGTGGAAGGCCCGCGGGTGGCCGGCCAGCGCGGTGAAGGCCTCGGGCAGCACCGGCCGGGTGCCGACGCCGAGGGCGAGGTTGCGGGCCCTGACCTCGGAGCGCCGGCCGGTCGCGGTGTCGGTCAGTTCGGCGCGGTACCAGGGCGCCTCCCAGTGCAGGGCGGTGACCTCGGTGCCGAAGCGGCAGTTGGCCAGCCGCTCGGCGGCCCAGCGGCAGTAGTGGTCGTACTCGCGGCGCGGCAGCTGGAAGCGCTCGGCGAAGTAGAACGGGAACAGCCGGTCCTGGTCGCGCAGGTAGTTGAGGAAGGACCACGGGCTGGTCGGGTCGACCAGGGAGACCAGGTCGGCGAGGAACGGCACCTGCATCCGGGCCCCGTCGACCAGCATCCCGGGGTGCCAGCGGAACTCCGGGCGCTGGTCGCAGAAGAGCGTGCGCAGGCCGGGGACGGGCTCGGCGAGCGCGGCGAGCGAGAGGTTGAACGGGCCGATGCCGACGCCGAGCAGGTCGTACGGAGGGGGTGTCGAGGTGTCCACAGGGTCGTCCTAGGCGGGGAGTTGGGCCTGCGCGGCGGGCCCGTCGGCCCGGTCGCGGACCATCAGGGCGGCCCGCTTGTCGGGCAGGTCGAGTTCGGCGGCGGCCCGGAATCCGGCCCGTTCGAAGGCCCGGACGGACCGCCGGTTGCGGACGTCCGGCTCGGCCACCACCCGTTCGCAGCGCGGATTCCGGCGGAGAATCAATTCTGCGAGGGCGGCCAGGAGGACGGCGCCCAGGCCGCGGCCGCGGCTGGCGGCGGGGCCGAGCAGCAGGTGCACGCCGGTGTCGTACGGCCGGGCCGGGTAGTGCGCGGCGAGCGGGTCGAGGTCGGCGCGGTAGACCTCCCAGTAGCTCATCGGCTCGCCGTCGAGCAGGCCGAGGCACGGGAGGCTGCGGCCGTCGCCGTCCAGTTGGGCCCGGACGTGCCGTTCGGTGACGTCCGGCGGTCCGGCGAGCTCCCAGAAGGCGTCGACCTCGGGGTCGTTCATCCACCCGGCGAGCAGCGCCAGGTCGGCGGGCAGCCGGACCGGGCCGAGCCGGAACTCGCCGGCCGGGGTGGGGACGGCGCCCCACCCGGACAGGCCGTCCGGCACCCGGCACCCGTCGTCCGTCATCAGGCACCCGCCACCGGGTTGGGGATGTCCACGTACACGGACTGGCTGGCGACCGGGCCGACCAGTTCGTCCATGCCGTTGACCCGGGTGAGCAGGTTGGCCTTGCAGGGCAGCGCGGGCGCGTCCAGCAGCAGCGCGGGCAGCGCCGAGCCGGTGGCGGCGGCCCGCGGGCCGGCCAGGAACCGGCGCAGCGCGGCCAGCAGCACCGTCTCGTCGGCGAGCCGCTGGGAGCCGAAGGCACCGATCAGGCCGAGCACGTGGTTGATGCCGAGGTAGTAGGCGAAGTGGTGGTCGATCACCTCGTCCGGCAGGAAGGTGTCGCTGTCCGCGCCGAGTCCGGGCAGCCGGGCGGCGAGCCGCGCGGCGGCGCTCTCCCGGTAGTAGTAGCCCTGGTTGTCGCGGTAGCGGCCGCCGCAGGGCCAGCCCTCGGCGTCCAGCAGCACGAGGCTGTTCTGCTGGTGCGCCTCCAGGGCGATGCCGCCCCGGCCGTCCAGCCAGAGGATGGGCAGCACGACCGCGTCCAGGTAGCGCAGGAACCATTCGGCGGCCACCGTCGGCAGCGGGCGGGCGCAGCGGACGGCCAGGGCCCGCAGGGTGTCGCCGAGCCGGGAGGGCACGGTGTCGCCGGTGCCCAGCGGCTGTTCGGCGACCAGGCCGGCGACGCACAGCGCCCGGTCGGTGGGCGCGAAGGGCTGGGCGCGCAGCACGGTGTCCAGGCCGCCCGGGTCGCCGAGGGCGGGGTGGTCGACGCCGATCCAGGCCGGGTCGCGGACGATGTCGAAGCCGGGGTGGGCGGTCCGCCACTCGGCGGCCAGCCCGCTCTCCAGCAGCCGGTGCATCTCCAGGCCGCGGTGCAGTTCCTTGCGCAGGTTCTCCCGGCGGGAGTTGGTGATCCGCAGGCCCAGCGAGAGCTTGAGCATCCACGGGGTGCCGGGCCGGTAGACGGTGCGCACCGAGGAGGTGGGGTACCAGGGCTCGCCGGCCGGACCGAGGTCGTGCAGCAGCCCGTCGGCGAGCAGGGCGGCGACGGCCGGGCGGTGGGCGAGTTCGCGGGCCTGCCAGGGGTGCAGCGGGACGGCGGCGGTGCCGGGCGGCAGCGGGACGGCGCCGTCGAGCAGCCCGGCGGTGAGCCGTTCGGCGCTCTCGGCGACGGCGGAGCCGGCCGCGAGCAGCTCGCGGTCCACCGCGTACCAGTGCAGTTGGAAGGAGCCGTGCAGTTCGGGCGAGTAGGCGGCGCTCTGGGCCGGGCCGAGGCCGTCGCGGCTCTTCGGCGTGGGGTGCAGCGGGTGGCCGAGCAGCAGGGACTGCTCGGCGGCGAGGAAGTGCGAGCGCTCCGGCCCGCCGGGCACGGCGGCGGTGCGGCGGTGGGCGAGGATCTCGGCGGTGCGCACGACCGAGTCGCCGACCCTGGCGGCCAGGTCGGCGACCTGGCCGGGGTCGGGCCGTTCGGCGGCCGCGGCGGCGAGCAGCGCGGCGGCGGTGACGGCGTCCACCGGGGCCTCGCGGACGTCCCCGGCGGCGCTGCCGTCCCCGACCGCGAGGGTGGCGGGTCCGAAGCGGTGCCAGCCGCCGGGCGACCAGTAGCGGACCGGGGCGGTGAGCCGGGCGGCCCCGCCGAGGACGGCGATCCGCAGCCGGCCGTCCGGGCCGGGCCGGGCTCCGGTCTCCCGGGTCCAGCAGCGCAGCAGGGCCTCCAGTCCGGCCTGTTCGGCGGCGACGGCCGGGTCGGGGTGCAGCAGGAGGTCGTGCCCGTGGGCCCGCTCCACGGTGGGCGACGGTACGGGCGGGGCGACGGTGAGGGCGGCGGTGCTCAAGGCTGCTCCTTGGGGCGCGTGGGGGTGCGGACGCGCACTGTGGTGGAGGGGTCGGCGGGCGCTCGCACCGTCGCGTCAGGTAAGGGTTACCTATCCCTGACGGGTGATCACAAGGACGGCTCACTCGTCAGGGTGAAGATCGGGGATTGTCCACCAACGGGGCCGGATACCCTGCTGCGTCGGCTGACCGGGCGGCCCCGGATCACGGATCGGTGACCACCGGTCCGCACCGCAACCCGGGGGGCGGGCAGCGCCGTCCTCGTCCGCGATGGAAGACTCCATGGCGGCGAAACGCCGCACCGCGAACCGGCCGGACACGCACCACCGCGGTACGGAACCGCCGGCCGTGACACCACCGGGCGGCCCGGCACCGACCGGCACCGACCGACCGAGCACAGGGGGAAGCGCACAGATGCCCACGATCCACCGGTCAGCCCTGGCCGCCGCTCTGGCCGCGGGCACCCTGCTCGCCGTGACCGCCTGCGGGCCGGACGGCCCGGCGGGCGGCGGGACCAGCCCCGCGCCGCCGCCCTCCTCCGAGGCGACCCAGGCCGCGGGTTCGGGCGGTGTGATCGGCGGGATCCCGCTCCCGTCCGGGCTGCCGACCAGCCTGCTGGAGGGACTGCCCAGGAGCTGGGACGACCTGAAGAAGTGGAAGTACGAGGACTGGGACAAGTGGGCGTCCAAGCACGTCTTCAACAACCCGGTGGTGAAGGACTTCTGGGACCCGGACAAGATGGGCGACTCCAAGCCCGCCGACCCGGCCCCGCCCGCCGCCAAGCCGGCCCCCGCCACCCCCAAGCCGGCCACCGACGACGGCGTGACCGACCCCGAGCCCCCGGCGGTCAAGGCCGTGACGGTGCCCCGCCCGTACCTGAAGCAGCCCTCCGGCAAGGTGTTCTTCTCCGCCCAGGGCGGCCGCGGCAACTGCTCGGCGACGGTGATCGCCGACCCCCAGCACCCGGGCAGGAGCAACCTGGTCTGGACGGCCGGGCACTGCGTGCACGAGGGCAAGGGCGGGAACTTCTACAAGGACCTGGTCTTCGTGCCCGCCTACAACAACTCCGGCGCCTCCAGCGGCGGCAAGCGGGCCCCGCTGTCCGAGCTGGCCCCGCTCGGCACCTGGTGGGCCGACCAGGTCACCACCTCGCCGCAGTGGATGGTCGAGGGCGGCGGCACCGGCGACGCCGCCAACCAGTACGACTTCGCGGTCATGCGGGTGCACAACCAGAACGACACCGGCAAGTCCCTGGAGGAGACGGTCGGTTCGGCCGTCCCGGTCTGGTTCGACGCGCCGCGCGACCAGCTGAAGGTCTCGGCCACCGGCTACCCGCTCGCCAAGCCGTTCGACGGCCAGGAGCTGTACAAGTGCGACGGCGGCAAGCCCACCCGGCTCTCCTTCGACGCCAAGCGCCCGACCATGCTGACCATCGGCTGCACCATGACCCAGGGCGCCAGCGGCGGCGGCTGGTTCGCCACCATGCCGGACGGCAGGACCGCCCTGGTCAGCAACACCTCGATCGGCACCCAGGAGCACACCTCGCTGAGCGGCCCGTACCTGGAGGCGGTCGCCCGGCAGGCGCTGGACTGGATCTCCAAGAAGTAGCCGCCACCGGGGGCGGTAGCGAACCACCAGCACAGCACGGGGGGACGAGCCAGCATGCCGAGAACCACCAGCCGGCGGCGCCGGGCCGCGACGGGCGGCGCCGCGCTGCTCGCCGCGCTCGCGCTGGGCGCGGCCGGGTGCGGCCCGGACGGCCCCGCCCGGCCCGCCACCGCGCCGCTCGCCCTGCCCAGGTCGTCGCCGACCAGCCCGGGCGACCTGAGCGGCTGGAAGGTGGACGACTGGGCCCGCTACGTCGCCGACAGCGCCTTCGCCAACGACGCGGCGCCCGGCGCCTGGACGGCGGCCCGGATGGACGCCGCCAGGCCCCGGCCCACCCCGGAGTACTCGCTGACCGCCCCCGCGGCGGCCGGCGTCGAGCGGGACGCCCCGCCCGCCGCCGTCCCGGCCAAGCCGCAGCCGCACCCGTACGGACCGGTCGGCTCGGTGGTCGGCCGGCTCTTCGCGACCACGCCGCAGGGCGACGTGTCCTGCTCCGCCACCGTGGTCTCCGACCCGGTCAACCCCGGCCGCAGCAACCTCGTCTACACCGCCGCGCACTGCCTGCACGACGGCAAGGGCGGCGGCTGGCTGAAGAACCCGGTCTTCGTGCCCGGCTTCAACCGGGACGGCCAGGTGGTCCACGGCAGGGCGAACGCCGACCGGCAGGCCGCCCCGTACGGCCGGTGGACGGCGGTGCGCGCGCTGGTCTCGCCGACCTGGCTCCAGGAGAGCGGCGTCGGCGCCCACCACCAGTACGACTACGGCGTCCTGCGGGTGCGCGGTGAGGACGGCTCCGGCAGGTCCCTGGAGGAGACGGTCGGCGGCTCGGTGCCGATCTGGTTCAACGCCCCGCGCGACCAGATCACCGGGACCGCCGCCTACGGCTACCCGGCCGAGCGGCCGTTCGACGGCCTGGAGCTCGAACACTGCGACTCCCCGCTCGCCCCCGGGCTGCTCTCCTTCGACCGGGACCGCCCGCCGATGTACGTGATCGGCTGCACCATGACGGCGGGCGCCGCCGGCGGCGGCTGGTTCGTCATCCGGGACGGCAAGCCCAACCTGGTCAGCGTCGGCGCGGTCGGCAACCGCAACCCGGCCGGCTACCAGGCCGGCCCCTCCCTCCAGGACCAGGCGAAGCAGGCCTTCGACTACTTCGCCAAGAACGTCCGGTAGCGGCGCCGGAACGGCAGGGGCCCCTGTCTCTTATACAC
>NZ_JBHVET010000032.1:0-25413 GCF_042802135.1 Kitasatospora sp. NPDC057512 | reverse complement strand
CGCTCTCCCCGCCTCTCACCCTGATAGACGTCCATCCCGCCGGGGGGTTGCAGGCGGGTTCGAAGAAATTTTCCGCGACCCCGCCCACGGAACGAGGGCGGGGTCCAACTCCCCGGCCCGCTAGGGGTTCGCGCAGGTCCTGGACGCGGTGCGACCGGAGCCCGGCGCCGACCCGGCCGCCGCCACCGCCGTCCAACCCCTCGGCGTGGTGCTCCGGTTGATCGGCGCGGGGCAGTGGACGGCGGGCGGTCCGGAGATCCTGCTGGTGATGGAATCCGGCTACGACGCCCCGCGCGTCGCCCCCTGCTGGTTGGCCCGCCGGGCGGCTCGGTGCAACCGACGTCAGGCAGTTTTATACCTAGAGCTGGCTCAGGATCGTCGGGTCCGTGATCCTCGTGTCCTCGGCCAGCATCATCGCCTTGCTGAGGATCACGGCCAGCAGGCGGTCGCCCTCGAAGGGGAGGTAGCCGGTCTGCGGGGCGGCCGCGGCGGACTTCGGGACGATGCACAGGTACTGGTCGTTCGGCGTCATCAGGATGTTCCCCGAGCCGAGGTGGATCTTGTACGTGTGGCGCTCGCCCCTCACGTGCAGGAAGCGGCCCTCAAGGGTGCAGCGGTCGGCTATCGCCAGCCGGGGCACGAGCCGCTCCAGCAGCATGCGGCGTGTCTCGGCGCTCTGGCCGAGCTCACCGAAGCCGTACGACCTCCAGTAGTCCCTGAAGCGGCCCTCCGGTCCGCCGTCCTGCCAGGTCGGGTCGTTGCCGATGCTGGCCACGCCCACGAACAGGTCCACGTCGCGCAGGACTTCGGAGAGTACGAGCGGCGGGACCTCGGCGATCCGGACGGGCTCCACCGGCTCGGCGCCGGCCTCCGGCCACATGCGGTACTCACTGCCGTAGCAGTTCGCCTCGTTCTCCGGCGCGTCGATCGGGTAGAAGCGGACCTGGTCAGTGGCCAGACGCAGGTAACTGCCCGACTCGGTGGTGTCGTCGCCGTACTCGTCGCCCTCCCCGTGGATCCAGAACTCGGCGCGCAACCCCCACTGCGGCAGCGCACGGGTGGCGGGCGGGGCCGAGTCGTCGACCATCAGGCGCAGCTTGTTGCGCCACCCCCGGATCGACGTCAGGGAGTGGAACTGGTGCTGGCGCAGGACGTGCGCGGCGAAACGGTTGGAGTACGTTCCCGTCGCCCGCTCGGCGTCGGTCAGCAGGTACACCTCGCGGTGGGCCTGCTTGAACGGCTGCGTGATCTCGTGCCGCTCCAGCCAGTCACGCCAGGCCACGACCTGGGCGGGCTCGTGGCCCACCGGGTGCCAGAGCCGGACCTCGCCCCCTTCGCGCACCGGGTCGTCGGTGAGGGTGCGCAGCTCGCCGTCCGCGAATCCGACGGTCGTGCCGTCGACCGTCCACAGCAGCCGTCGGGCCAGGGTGCCGACCAGGGGGTGGTCGAGGTACCGCTCGCGCCAGGCGGTGTACGGCCAGGTGCGGCGGGCGAGGAACTGCCGGTCCAGACGCTCGCTCTGGGCGGAGAGCATCTTGTCGATGTCCTTGACCGCTGTCTTCAGCTCCTTGAGCTCCTCGGCGTGGTCGCGCCTGACGGCGGTGGGCACGCTCTTGACCTCCTTGCCCGCGGCGTTGCGCCAGCCGAGGAACACTCTGGTGCCCCGGACCTCCAGGACCGCCGTGACCTCGCCCAGGCGCAGCTCGGCCCGGCCGACCCCGGTCAGCCCGTAGGCGGGGACGGCGATTTCCTCGACCTCCTCGCGGGACAGGCCCAGCGCCTCGGCCCGGGTCCGGAGCGCGGTGTCGAGCAGCTTGAGCGTGCCCTTGTACGTCACGCGGGTCGCCAGGCGGGCGAGTTCGGCGAGGGCGGCCTCGCCGTCGATGCGGGAGAGCGCGGTCGTGGCGGCGTTGGCGACCTTCGGGTTGCGCGGGCCGAGCCCGGGGATCTTCCTGAGGGAGGTCTCGACCAGCGCGCCGAGGGCGCGGGCGGTGTCCGGATGGGCTGGCAGCAGGGCGAGCGTCCAGGTCAGTCCGCGCAGCGCGTTGGCGTTGTACGGGTCGTAGGCGCTGTGTCCGTCCGACCCGAGGAGTCCATGGTTCAGCGCGAAGGTGCGGCGGCCGACGAGGGTGAGCCAGGGCAGCAGGGTGGTCCGGACGCGGTCGGCACCGAGGGGGAGGATCAGGCTTTCGGCCCGCTGCTCCCACGGGCGGGAGGGCTTGGCGGCTGTGGCGGTCGTCGCGTGCCGCAGCAGTGCCTGCCAGTCGGGGTCGTCCAGGGTGTCCCGCAGGGCCTGGTCGGCCCATTCCTCACCGGCGTTGAGGACGGGCTCGGTGAGCGTGCCGGCGAACTCGACGAGCGGCTTCCTGCAGTAGGTGTCCAGGGCCGAGCGCCGGAAGACGGCCACGACCTCGGGTGTGAGGGGGCGGCCGGCCCTGAGTTCGGCCTCGGCGAGGAGCAGGGGACGGTCGCCGTACACCACGGAGTTCTCGCGGCCGAGCTCGTCGAGCTTCTCCGTGCGCTCCGCCGGGAGCCGGTCGCCGGGCAGACCGTGCTCGACGACAGCCAGCAGGATCAGCACGTTCCCGCGGGCGACCGGTCCGGCCTCGGCCGAGTGGTACTGCCCGACCAGCGCGTCGGCGAGCTCGCTCCGGGCCTCGGACGGCAGCGCGCGCAACTCGGCGAAGGCGCCGTCCCACCGTCCGTCCCGGTAGCCGCTGTACCTCCCGGCTCCCCGCTTCAGCAACTCGACGGCGAGGTCATCCGCCTCCCCCGCGTACCGCCGGACCAGCTCCGTGGTCTCCTGGAAGTCCACCACCGTCATCCCCCCACCAGCGGAACGAGCTTCAGGAACGTGACCTCGGTGCCGAGCCCGAGCTCGACCTCCTCCTCCGCGTCGGTGACCTGGCGTTCCCCCACCAGCACCAGGAAGCCGTTGCCCGCGAACGCCCGGAGCGCCAGCTCGCTCTGCACCTCCGGATCGATCCGGCGCGGCGTGCGCAGCGCGTACCCGTTCAGCACCCGCTCGGCATCGTGCGGCCGCACCAGCCCCTGGAACACCTGCGGAGCCTTCGCGTTGTACTCGGCGACCTCCTGGAACACCCTGCGCCGGATCAGCTCACGCACGGTGAGCCTCTCCTCGAGAACCTCCAGCCCCCACCCGTCGCTCCGGTCCCCAGCCGTCGTCTCGTCGACGAACATCACGATTGCCATGCCGTGAACAGTACGGGCCCACAGTGACACTGACGTCCGACGGAGTGGTGCGGGACTGCTGGAGCCGATCCACCCGTGCCTTGGCCGGCCGGCTGGACCGGCGGGTGGGGCACCCGGGGAGTGCCCCACCCGTGCCGCCCGTCAGCCGGCGTGGAGGGCGAGGGTCGGGGAGAGGCGGGAGGCCCGGACGGCCGGGTAGAGGCCGGCCACCGTGCCGATGAGCAGGGTGGCGGCGAGGCCCCCGGTGACGGCCCACGGGGGGACCACCCAGGGCAGGCCGCCCGAGGCGGCGAAGGCGTAGGTGGCGGCCGCGCCCAGGGCCACGCCGGCCAGCCCGCCCAGTCCGGAGAGCAGGAGGGACTCCGTCACGAACTGGAGGCGGATCTGGCCCCTGGTGGCGCCCAGGGAGCGGCGCAGTCCGATCTCGTGGCGCCTCTCCAGTACCGAGATGATCATCGTGTTGGCGACCCCGACGCCGCCAACCAGGAGCGCCACCCCGCCCAGCCCGAGCAGGAGGTCGGTGAACGCCCCTTCGGTGGCGGCCTTGGCCTGGAGCGCCGAGGAGGGGTCGGTGACCTGCACGTTGTGGGGGTTCTGCGGATCGACGGTGCGGGGGATCAGCTCGCGGACCGCGCTGACCGTCCGGTCCGTCGACCGTTCGTAGATCTGGGTCGGGTGGCCGTCGAAGCCCAGCAGCGATCGGGCGCCGTCCCAGCCGACCAGGGCGGCCCGCTCGATCTCGGGAGCCAGCGGCAGCGGGTCGAGGATGCCGATGACGGTGAAGTACCGGCCGCCGATGTGGACCTGCTGGCCGGGGGCGGTGATGCCCAGGCGCTGCGCCGCGACGTGTCCGAGCACCGTCGACGGGTAGCGCCCGTTGGCCTCGTTGAGCCAGGTGCCCGAGCCGACCGCGCCGCGTACGACGTCCAGCAGTCCTTCGGTGGCGGCCTTCACGGTGATGCCGCCGGTTTCGTCGTCGGGGATTTTCTCGCTGCGCCTGACGGACTGCGCCAGGTCACCGGTCGCGCCGACCTGCTCGACCCCGGGGACGCGGCTCAGCATGCCGACCGACTCCTCGGGCAGTTTCACCTTCTCGCCGAACAGCCCCTGGCCGGGGGAGGCCACCAGCAGGTTGGTGCCCAACCGGTCGAGCTGCCGCAGGAGTTGGGCCTTGCTGGAGGAGGAGATGCCGACCACGGCGATCATGGTGGCGATGCCGATGGCGATGCCCAGCGCGGACAGCACCACCCGCAGCGGCCGGGTGCGCAGGCCGGCCGAGCCGACGTGGAGGACGTCGCGGGGGCCGAGCCGGGCCGGGGAGAGCCGTGTGCGGCTCATCGCTCCCCACCCCGATCGGCCGGGTCGGCGGCGCCGGTGCGCAGGTCCGCCACGACGCGGCCGTCGCGGATCCGGACCTGGCGCGGCAGGCTGTCGGCGATCTCGCCGTCGTGGGTGATCACCGCGATGGTGGCACCGTCGGCATTGAGGTCGTGCAGCAGTTCCATCACCGCTTCACTCGAGGCGGAGTCCAGCGCGCCGGTCGGCTCGTCGGCCAGCAGCAGGTCCGGCTCGCCGACCACCGCCCGGGCGATGGCCACCCGCTGCCGCTGGCCGCCCGACAGCTCGTGCGGACGGTGGTGCATGCGGTCCGCGAGCCCGACCCGCTCCAGGGCCAGCGCCGCGCGCCTGCGGCGCTGGGCGCGCGGCAGGCCCGAGTAGAGCAGGCCCTCGGCGACGTTGTCCCGGGCGCTGACCCCGGCCACCAGGTGGAAGGACTGGAAGACGAAGCCGATGTGCCGGGCGCGCAGCGCGGACAGCCGGCGGTCGGAGAGGGCGGCGACGTCGTGGCCCGCCAGGGTGACGGATCCGGCGCTGGGCCGGTCCAGGGTGCCGACGATGTGCAGCAGGGTGGACTTGCCCGACCCCGAAGGGCCGACGATGGCGAGCAGTTCGCCGCGTCCGATGCGCAGGTCCACCCCCTGCAGCGCCACGACCCCGCCCGGATACTCCTTGGTGACCTGGTTCAACTCGACCACAGTGCTCATGACTTGGGCACCCCGACCTTCATTCCCTCGGTCAGGCCGGCCCCGCTGACCTCGACCCGGCCCTGTCCGAACATGCCCAGCTCGACCGGGACTTCGCGCACCTTCCCGTTCTCCACGACCTGGACGCCGAAGCCCCCGCCGGCCAGTGCGAGCAGGGCGTTGACCGGCACCGTCAGCACGTCCTTGCGGACCTCGCCTTCCAACTCGACGGTGACCGGCGCCTGGTCGAAGCCCTCCGCCTGCCCCGGGTCGTCGAGGACCACCCGGGCGGTGACCTTGGCGGGCTTGTCCGGGGAGCCCTGCTCCTTGCCGTCCTCACCGATGGTGCGGTCGACGGAGGCGACCTTGCCCTTGGCCCTGCCGCCGCCGGGCAGACCGACCTCGACCCGGGTACCGGGCTTGGCGAGATCGGCCCGGGAGACCTCGATCCTGATCTGCACCTGCCGTTCGGAGCCGGTGGTGGTGAGGACCGGCTTGCCGGGAGCGACCTGGTCGCCGACGGCCGCGTCGTTCTTCTTGATCCGCACCGGACCGGGGGAGAAGGCGATCTGCTCGGGGCCGATCTCGCCGGTCTGGGGCAGACCATGGGCCTTCTGCCAGCGCTTGACCGCTTCCACGGTGCCGGGGGTGAACTCCTCGTCGGCGGCCAGCCCCTTGCCGTGGCCCAGGTCGCGGAGGCTCTCCTTCAGCTGTCGGACGTCCGGCCCCTTGTCGCCAGCCTTCATCGTCCGGTACACGGGGCGCTCGCCGTCCATGAGCCGGACCTTCCGGCCGTCGACCTCGTAGAGGACCCCGTCGCGTTTCACCACCGAGCCGGCCTCCGGGAGCCAGGTGACGGTGCCAGGCACACCGGCGTTGAGCCGGCGCTCCTCGGCGTAGCCGAGGGTCCCGTCCACCTGGGTCCGGCTGCTCAGGTCCTGTCGTTCCACCGAGCCCGTGTTCGGCGGCAGCCCGTCCGCACGGTCCGCGCCGGCGCTCGCGCCGCCGCCGGTCTGCGAGAGGGCCGTGACCCCACCGACCAGCGAGACCGAGGTGACCAGCGCGGCGATCAGGTACGTTCGGCGGCTCCGCCCGCGCTCACTCCGCATTCTGACCACTGCACGCCTTGTTCGCCTTGTCGAACCTCTCCTTCTCGGGGCCCTCCGGAACCTTCATGGCCTGTCCCGACATCGCCGAGTCGCCGTCGAACTTCGGGTCCGGCATGTCCACACCGTTACCGCGCATGCACTGGGCGAACTTGAGCGCCCTGTCCTTGTCGGCCTGGGACATCTTCGCGCCGCCCGAGCCACCGGCTCCACCACAGGCCTTGAGGGCTTCCGCCATCTTGTCCTGGCCGCCCTCGAGGACCAGACCCCGCGGGTCCTGGCCCGGCTCCGGCTCCTTCACCTGGGCGCCGTGTTCGCGCAGGCACTTACGGTGCTCGTAGGCCTGGTCCGCCGCCGCGCCCCTGCCCGAGGAGTCCGAGCCGCCGCCCCCGCCGGAGCCCGTGGCGCCTCCGCCGCAGGCCGTGGCGAACAGCGCCATCCCCGCCACCAGCAGGGCCGCCGCGCCGTACCTGTGGTTCCGCATGTGAGTCCGCATGTGGTTCCGCATGGAATTCCTCCGTGTCCGATTGCGAGTGACCGGCCACCGCGTCCGATACCGGGTGACCGACCACGCAGAGGCTGGCACGCACCCGCGTTTCGCCGCTGTCAGCCGAGACCTTTACGGCGACGAAAGGTGGCTTTCAGGTACACCTGATGTCATGCGTGTACTGATCGTGGAGGACGAGGAATTCCTGGCGGACATGATCGCCGAGGGATTGCGGCGCGACGCCCTGGCCGTCGACGTCGTGTACAACGGCGCCGACGCGCTGGAACGGCTGCGCCTCACCGACTACGACGTGCTCGTACTCGATCGCGACCTGCCCGGAGCACACGGCGACGAGGTGTGCCGGAGCGTCGTCGAGCAGCGGCTGCTGACCCGGGTGCTGATGCTCACCGCCGCCGGCACCGTCCGCGACCGCGTCGACGGCCTGGACCTGGGCGCGGACGACTACCTCACCAAGCCGTTCGCCTACGAGGAACTGCTGGCCCGGGTCCTGGCCCTCGGCCGCCGCAGCCACCCCGCCCTTCCGCCGGTCATCGAACATGCGGGCATCACCCTCGACACCGCCCGCCGCCAGGCCTTCCGGGAGGGCCGCTACCTCGCCCTGTCCCGTAAGGAGTTCGGTGTCCTGGAGGTGCTGATGCAGGCCGAGGGCGCCGTGGTCAGCGGTGAGGACCTGATCGACCAGGTGTGGGAGCGGAACATGGGCTACCGCACCAACGCGGTGCGGGTCGCCCTCAGCAAACTCCGCGCCAAGCTCGGCGAGCCCTCGGTCATCGACACCGTGCCCGGCCACGGCTACCGCATCGGCGTCCCGGCATGAGGCGCTCCGCTCCGGTCGGCCCGAAACGCCTTCCGCTGCTTCCGCTGCCCGGCAGAGCACGCCCGCGGCTGCCGGGCGGGGAGCGGGGCCGGCTGACCATGCTCTACGGCGGGCTGCTCGTGCTCGCCGGGGCCATGCTCATCGTCCTGGTCAACTTCCTGGTCCGGGAGGGCCTGTACACCTCGATCAGCACGGCCGTCGCCGTCGAACCGCGACTGGCCACACTGGCGACCCCGGACCCCGCCGCGGCGAAGACCCTCACGGTGGGAACCGCCGCACCCGCGAGCGTTCCAGCCGGAACCGACCCACCCGGAACCGACCCAGCCGGAACCGCCTCCGCCGACGGCGGACAGTCCCACTTCCAGGCCGTCAAGGTCGTCACCCAGGCCGCCGAGCAGGCCGCCCAGAACCAGCTGCTGACCGTCTCCCTGATCGCTCTGGGCGCCTTCGCCGTCATCTCGATGGCACTGGCCTGGTGGATGTCGGGACGGGTGTTGCGCCCGGTGGCGGTGATCACCAACACGGCGCGGCGGCTCTCGGGCGAGAACCTGCACGAGCGGATCGCCCTCGACGCACCCCCGGGCGAGCTCAAACAGCTCGCCGACACCTTCGACGCCATGCTCGACCGCATGGAGCAACTGGTGGGCGCGCAGCAGCGGTTCGCGGCCAACGCCGCGCACGAACTGCGCACTCCGCTCGCGGTGCAGCGGGCCGCGGCCGAAATCGGGCTGGCCACCGAGGACCCGGCCGCCGTCGCCCGGGTCCGCCGCAAACTGATCGAGGTCTCCGAGAGCAGCGAACGGCTCATCGAGGGCCTGCTGTTGCTGTCCGTCTCCGACCAGCGGCTGGACCACCGCGAACCGGTCGCACTGGACCAGTTGGCCCGCGCGGTGGCCGCCGAGTGTGCCGCCTCGCAGGAGGCCCGAGCGAACGGCGTCACCGTCCGGACCGACACCGCCCCCGTGTCCGTCGAAGGCGATCCGGTGCTGCTGGCACACCTGGTACGCAACCTGGTCGGCAACGCCCTGCGCTACAACCACGACGGCGGGCGGGTCGAGGTCGACGTGCGCGACGGTGTCCTGGAGGTCGCCAACACCGGCCCCCAGGTGCCGGCGGAGACGGTCCCCTACCTCTTCGAGCCCTTCCGCCGCCTCCAGGAGCGTCGACACAGCCCGCGTGAGGGCGCAGGCCTGGGCCTGTCCATCGTCGCCTCCATCGCGCGCGCCCACCACGCCGTCGTCACCGCCGACCCCGGCAGCACGGGCGGACTGCGCGTCCGGGTGGAGTTCCCCACGGCCTGATTCGGCGGTCGGGGGCGCGCCACCGCTCCAGCCCCTCGCGGCCTGCTGCGGCCGGGGCGTCGATCAGGGGCGCGAAGACCGGGGCCACGTCGGCGACCACGTCGACGGGCACCGGCATCACGACCCGGTACCCCCTGATGCTCGCGCCGCGAGGAGAGGCGGACCGGGTGACACCCGGGCCGTTGCTCCGGGGGCCGTTACCGGCGGCCGACGATGGCGTTGGCGGCGGTGTGGCGGGAGGGCGGGTCGTCGGGGCCGCCCGGTGTCCTGGCGACGATGGAGTCGGGGGTGAAGTTCCACCCGGGTTTGCCCGTGTCGGCCAGGAAGGTGCTGGCGACGGCGTACCCGGAGCCGTCGGCCGGGGCGGCGACCTCGCTCAGGGTGGCGTTCCCGTCGCGGTGGGAGGCCCGCAGTCCGTTGTACGTGCCGTGGATGGTCGGGCCGCCGTCGCGCAGCGGGCTGAGCGAGGCGGTGGGGGTCTGGTACGGGTCGCCGGCCGGGCCGAGGTTCGTGAAGACGATGCTCGCGGTCGGTTTCGTCGGGTCCGCTTTCCCGGCCGCGACGGCCAGGTTGCGTGCGGCGGCGGCGTCCGCGGGAAGGGTCCCCACCGCGGGGTTGGACGGGACGTAGGCGGCGATGTGGGTGGCGGTGTCGGGGTTGCCGTAGGCGAGGACGGCGCCCGGGACGTGGGACACCGAGCGGGGGTCGTCCACGCTGAGCAGGAGCTGGGGCGGTACGCCGGGGGTGTCGATCTGCTTCTGGAGGGCGTCGAGGCCGTCCAGGTTCGCCTGGGTGATGTTCTGCGAACGGGGGCCGGTGAGTTCTCGGGCCATCTCCTCGCGGAGCTGGGGCAGCCAGGCCCGGTTGGCCTGGTCGCGGACCTCGGCGGGCACGCCGTCCAGGGACCCGATCCAGCCGGGGCGGTCCTGGATGAGCTGCTGCCGGGTGGCCTCGGGCAGGGAGTCCCACCACGCCCGGTTGGAGTCGGGATTGCTGCCGCCGCTCCCTACGCCGCCGCCCGGCATCCGGTCGAGTTCGGCGACGGCCTTGGTGATCCCGGCGACCTTCTCCGGGTCGTAGTCCCCGTCCTGCTTGGCGATGTAGTCGAAGGCGGCCAGGGCACGGGCGAGGCGGTCGTCGTCGCTCCGGGCGGAGGTGCACAGGGCGTCGATGTCCGTCACGAGGCGGTCGCGGGCGGCCTCCACCTCCTTGCGCCACTCGGGGTCGTTGCGGGAGTGCTGGTCGGGCGGCAGGACGCGCACCACCGGTGTGGCGTTCACGTCGGCGGCGACGATCTCCAGGCAGTTGCCGGTCGCCCGCGTGATGAGCGTCTGCTGGCGTGCCTGAAGGAGGAGGACGCTGTCGATGCCGTCGGTCAGCATCCGGCGCAGGTCCTCGATGAACTGGTCGACGAGGAGCAGTTGGTTGGTGCGGTTCTGGAGCGCGGTGGTGGTCGCGTCCGAGGCCTGGCCGTGCCAGGACGAGGAGGCGAGGGTGCGCTGCATGGTCTGCCAGGCGGTGATCCGCTGCTTGTACCGGCTCTCGAAGGTCGTCAGGACCTGGACGGCCGTCCTGAGCGTGCCGACGTCGGCCTCTTTGATCATTCCCCAGTAGTGCGGCATCAGCCCTGCCCCCCTGTCCCGGTCTGTGCCCCGGCGCCGTCGACCGTCGAGGCGGCTCCGTTGTCCGCGTTCTCGTAGCTCCTGGCGATGATGGACAGGTTGCCGGCCGCCTCCGCCAGGGTTCTGGTGGTGATGCGGTCGATGTGCTCGCCCAGGTCGTGGAGAGCGGCCTTGGCCGCCCCTTCGAAGGACCAGTTCGGCAGGCCCAGGGCCGGCGGCGTGCTGCCGAACGCCTCCGCCCAGTCCTGCTGGATGCCCTTCGCCACCGCGTAGCCGCTCTTCGACGCGTCGCGCAGGTCCTGCGGATTCACTCGGAACCCTGCCATCGTCCCAGCCCCCTCAGACACACCAGTTGCGTGATCGAACCGCCGCCCAGGGTAAACGACGAGCCCGAACAAGCCCAGCACATCAGAGTTTTGACGGACAGCCAGCTAAGCTGCTACCGGGCGGTGGGTTTCCGGGTCGCCGTGCGGTAGAAGTTCAGCGAGACCGGGCCCTTCGTGCTGGTCGCCTCCGGGCTCTTGCTCGTCATCTTCCGCTTCTCGGCAGCGGGTACCGGAGGTCCTTGATGTTCTTCGCCGGCGGAACCGGGTTGTCGGACTCGAATGCGCCCGCATGCCGCGTCCGCGAGGTCTGGGGTCTTCTGTGACCGCTCCCGCGACGGCCCGACATCCACCGTGGCGGGCCGGAGTGTGGCGTGTGCGGACCACCGGATCCCTCCAGGTCGCTGGCCGGATCGGCCGCACTTGCCCCCGGGTGGGCTGCGGGACGAGGCTGGAGGGGAGAGGGAAACGGGTGCGGGAGGCGTCGTTCGTGGACGGAGACGAGCCCGCCGGCCGGTCCGGCAGCGGGCACCGGAGTGTGCCGCACACGGCCGACCTGCGGGTCGAGGCCTGGGCGCCGACGGCGGAGGGCTGTATCGGCGAGCTGGTGCACGGCGTCGTGGGCAGCTTCGCCGACCTGGCCGACGCGCGGATCGTCGGCGAGCGCGGCTGCACCGTCCTCGCGGTGAGCGATCCCGACCTGCTGGCGGGCGTCCTGGAGGAGGTCGTCTACCGGATGGACGCCGACGGCGAACTGCCGGTGGCGGTGGCGGTCGGCCCGATCGAGGGCTTGGACGGCGCTCGTCGGGTGGCGGTCCGGTTCCGGATGGCCGACGCCGCCACGGCCGCCCTGATCGGCGCCGTGCCGAAGGCCGTCTCACTGCACGACCTGGACCTGAGCGCCGGGCCGGACGGCTGGACCTGCGGGGCCACGGTGGACGTCTGAGCGGTCCCGGCACGGTGGGCCGGAGGTTCGGAAGCGGGGTGAGCGACGTGGAGATCGCACTGGCCGAGGCCGGCCGGTACCGCTGGCGGATCGAGCCGCGCCCGCCGATGCGGGTGCCCGGCGTGGTGTTCGCGAGTGCCGCGCTGCTGCCGCAGGCCGTCGGGGACAAGGCGCTGGAGCAGGTGGCGAACGTGGCGACGCTGCCCGGGATCGTCCGGGCCTCCTACGCGATGCCGGACGTGCACTGGGGCTACGGCTTCCCGATCGGCGGGGTCGCCGCCACCGACGTCGAGCGGGGCGGGGTGGTCTCGCCGGGCGGGGTGGGCTTCGACATCTCCTGCGGGGTCCGGTTGCTGGCGGCCGGCGTCGGCCGGGACGAACTCGATCCGGAGCGGATCGGCCGCCTGATGGACCTGCTGGACCGCACCGTCCCGCGCGGCCTGGGCCGGGGCGGCCTGTGGCGGCTCGGCGGACCGGAGGAGCTGGACGAGCTGCTGCTCGGCGGCGCCCGTTACGCCGTCGAGCACGGCCACGGCGTGCCGCGCGACCTGGAACGCTGCGAGGACCGCGGCGTGCTGGCCGGCGCGGCTCCCGGGGAGGTGAGCACCCGGGCCGTCGAGCGCGGGCTGCAGCAGGTCGGCAGTCTCGGCTCGGCCAACCACTTCCTGGAGGTGCAGGCCGTCGACCGGGTGCACGACCCGCGGACCGCCGCCGCCTTCGGACTGCGGCCGGGCCAGGTCTGCGTCATGATCCACTGTGGTTCGCGCGGCCTCGGCCACCAGATCTGCACCGACCACGTCCGCGCCATGGACCGCGAACTGCACCGCTACCGGATCGAGCTCCCGGACCGCCAGCTCGCCTGCACCCCGGTCGACTCCCCGCGCGGCCGCGCCTACCTGGGCGCCATGACCGCGGCCGCCAACTACGGCCGGGCCAACCGGCAACTGCTCGCCGAGGCGGCCCGCCGCGCCTTCGCCACCGTGCTCGGCGTCGGACTGGAGCTGGTCTACGACGTCTCGCACAACCTCGCCAAGCTGGAGACCCACGAGGTCGACGGCGAACTCCGGACGCTGTGCGTGCACCGCAAGGGCGCCACCCGGGCGCTGCCGCCGGGCGGCCCCGACCTGCCCGCCGACCTGGTGGAGGCCGGGCAGCCGGTGCTGGTGCCGGGCACCATGGGCACCGCCTCGTACGTGATGGTCGGACTGCCCGGCAACGAGGCCTTCCGCTCCGCCTGCCACGGCGCCGGGCGGCTGCTGAGCCGCCACCAGGCGCTGCGCACCGTGCGTGGCGAGCGGCTGAAGAGCGAGCTGGAGGCGCGGGGAATCGCGGTGCGGCCGGCCTCCTGGCGGGCGCTGGCCGAGGAGACCCCCGAGGCGTACAAGGACGTCGACGCGGTGGCCGCCGTGACCGAGGCCGCCGGGCTCGCCCGGCAGGTCGCCCGGCTGGTGCCGCTGGGGGTGTGCAAGGGGTGAGACGCCCTCCGCTTCGGCCGTGTCCCTCGACTCGCCCGGCCGGGCGCGCTTGGATGTCGGACGCGTCCGTCACCGGGGCGCGTCCGGCCCAGGACCGCGTCCGGCATCGGACCGTATCCGTCACCGGAGCGCGTCCGGCGCCCTCGGGCGCGTCCGTCACAGGAGGTGGTCATGCCGGGAAGCCCGGATC
The DNA here is from genome assembly GCF_042802135.1 of Kitasatospora sp. NPDC057512. Taxonomy (NCBI): domain Bacteria; kingdom Bacillati; phylum Actinomycetota; class Actinomycetes; order Kitasatosporales; family Streptomycetaceae; genus Kitasatospora; species Kitasatospora sp. NPDC057512. The sequence goes on along the minus strand of NZ_JBHVET010000032.1, from coordinate 11,888 downwards.
CAGCCGTCGACCGACGGGGCAGCGGAGGCGGCCCGGTGATCGAACTGCGCTCGCTCACCAAGCGTTACGGCAGTACGGTCGGCATCGAACAGCTGGACGTGTCGGTCGAGGCCGGAGAGGTGTTCGGCCTGCTCGGCCCCAACGGCGCCGGCAAGACCACCACGCTGCGCTGCCTGGTCGGCCTGCTCGGCCCCAGCGACGGGCAGGTGCGGGTGCTCGGTCTGGACCCGGTGGCCGACCACGGCCGGCTCGCCCCCTCGATCGGCTACCTGCCCGGCGAACTGCGGCTCTACCCCGAACTCACCGGGCAGCAGACCCTCGACCTGCTCGCCGCCCTCCAGGGCGCCCCGGTCCCGCGCCAGCGCGAGCTGTGCGAGCGGCTGAAGCTCTCCCGGGGCGACCTGGCCCGGCCGGTGGGGGAGTACTCGCGCGGCATGAAGCAGAAGCTCGGGCTCGTCCAGTCGCTCCAGCACCGGCCGCCGGTGGTGGTGCTGGACGAGCCGAGCGAGGGGCTCGACCCGCTCGTCCAGGAGACCTTCTACGAACTGCTCGCCGAGGAGTCCGCGGCCGGGCGGACCGTCCTGCTCTCCAGCCACGTGCTGCCCGAGGTGCAGCGGACCTGCGGCCGGGTCGCCATCGTCCGCCACGGCCGACTGGTCACCGTCCGCTCGGTGGCCGAACTGCGCCAGGCCCGTGCCCGCCGGGTCCGGCTGCTCCTCGACGACGGGCGGGGCGCCCGGCCGCTGGGCGCCGCCGAGCAGTGGTCCCCGCGCTGGGACGGCCCGCGGGTCGAGCTGCTGGTGCCGCCGGACGAGGTGGTCGCGGCGGTGCGCACCCTGCTCGCCGAACAGCCGGTGGCCGACCTGACGGTGGAGGAGGCGGGCCTGGACGAGGCCTTCCTCGACCTCTACCGGTCCGTCGGGGCCGAGGAGCGTTCGACCGGCGGCAGCCGGCCGGAGCGGGAGGAGCGGCCGTGAACCCGGGCACCGTCAACCGCCGCCTCCCGCTGGTCTGGCTCGCCCTGCACCGGCGGCGCCGGATGCTGCTCTCCCTGCTGTTCGGCATGGTCGTCTTCGAGGCCCTGATCGTGGTGATCGCCGGGACCATCCCGCCCGGCGACCTGTTCGGCGGCGGCCGCACCCCGCCCGGCGCGTTCAAGGCCTTCAGCGGCTCCAACGGCGACGTCTCCATCGCCAGCTACCCCGGCCTGCTCGGCGCCGGGCTCACCCACCCGTTCTGGATCGCCCTCCAACTGACCGTGATCGGCTCGCTCGGCGCCGCCGCCGTCGCGGCCGACGTCGAGTCCGGCACCATCGAGCTGCTGATGACCCGCCCGGTCTCCCGCCGCCGGCTGCTCGCCGAGCGGACCGGCGCCCTGGTCGCCGCCTCGGTGGTGCTCAACGCCGCCGCCACGCTGACCCTCGCGCTCGGGGTGGCGATCTCCGCGCCGCTGCGCGCGGCCGTTCCGGAGGGCGCGGTGTTCACCGCCGGGCTGCTCGGCTGCGCCCTCGCGTTCTGCCTGACCGGACCGGTGCTGGCGGTCTCCGCGGTCAGCCGGCGGCGGGCCCATGTGGTCGGTGCGGCCGTCGCCTTCGGCGCGGTCGGCTTCGCGCTCAACTTCGTCGCGCTGGCCTGGTCCCCGGCCCGGTCGTTGCGCTACCTCAGCCCGTTCCACTACTACGCGCCCGGCGACGTGCTCGGCCACGGCGGGGTGCCGTGGGCGGCGTTCGGGGTGCTGCTCGGGGTGGGGCTGCTCGGGCTGGTGGCGGCCTTCCGGCTGCTGGAGCGGCGGGACCTGGCGGTCTGAGCCGGGGGACGGGGTGGGTGGCTGGTCGGCGGGGTGCGGCCGGTCAGACCCAGGTGCGGGCCGCGGCCAGCAGGCGTTCACGGACCAGGGCCACGTGCGGGTTGGCCGAGCCGGCCGGGCGGCGCACCAGGTAGGCGGTGTTGATCGGCGGATCGGCCGGCTCGTGCAGCAACCGCAGGGCCCCGGAGGCGAGTTCGGCCCGGCATAGGTAGCCCGGCAGTACGCTCCAGCCCGCGCCCGCGGTCACCGCCGCGAGCACCGCCCGCAGGTCCGGCACGGTGACCGCGGCCCGGGCGTGCAGCCGCCGGTCGAAGACGTGCCGCCAGTAGCGGCGGGCGATCGGCAGGTCCTCGGCGTAGCTGAGCAGTGGCGCCTCGGCCAGCGCGTCGGGCAGCTCCCGGCCGGCCAGCCGCTCGGCCCAGACCGGGGCCGCGACCAGGACGAACTCCTCGTCGGTGAGCGGTTCGGCGAGCAGCGTCCGGCCGCGCGGACGCCGGGTGGCGACCACCAGGTCGTGCTGCCCGGCGCGCAGTTCCGCCAGCAGCGGGTCGGTGAGCCCGCCGGTCACCCGCAGCTGGACGCCCTGCGCGACCAGCGGGGCCAGCTCGGCCAGCAGGACGGTGCCGAGGAACTCGGCCGGCCCGGCCAGGTGCACCGGCTCCGGCACGCCGCCGCGCCCGTCGGCGAGGCCCGCGAGCCGGTCCAGGGGGCCGGCCAGGCGGGCGGCGAGGTCGTCGGCGTACGGCAGCGGGCTGACCCCGCGCGCCCGGCGTTCGAACAGTTCCCGGCCGAGCCGCTGCTCCAGCGCCCGGATCTGCGCGGTCACCGTGGACTGGGACAGGCCCACCAGGTGTGCGGCCGCGGTGAAGGAGCCCGCCCGGTGCACGGCGAGGAAGGTCCGCAGCTGGTTGAGGTCCAGCGGGCCGGAGCCGGTGGCCGGGCGATCGCTCATGCCCGTCAGCGTACGGGATTCCGATGGCTCGGCGGCGGGCTCCGAGGCGGGCCCGATGGTGGACCCGATGGTGGTTTCAGCGGTGGTTTCGGCGGTGGTTTCGGTGCTGAGCATGACGGCCGGCTCGACGGTCCGGGTGAGGTATCGGAATCCCGATGCCTGGCATCGCGTGGCCCATTGGTTCCCGCGGGCCGGGCACGTCTAGCGTCGACCGCGTGAGCGCCGCGGCGGACCGTCGTGGCGGAGACCGCGGCACCCCCGGAGGCACACCCCATGGCCGACATCCTGTTCGTCCTGACCGGTTCGAGGGTCTGGACCCTGAACGACGGCACCGAGCACCCGACCGGCTTCTGGGCGGAGGAGGCGGTCGTCCCGTACCGTGCCTTCACCGAGGCCGGCCACCGGGTCGCCGTCGCCACCCCCGGCGGTGTCGTCCCGGTCGCGGACCGGGCCAGCCTGACCGACCCGGCGATGGCCGAGGAGCTGGCGGGGATCGCCGAGTTCCGGCAGCCGCTGGTGCTGGCCGAGGTCGACGAGGCCGACTACGACGCCGTGTTCTACCCCGGCGGCCACGGCCCGATGGAGGACCTGGCGGTCGATGCCGACTCCGGTCGGCTGCTCACCCGGGTGCTCGCCTCCGGGCACCCGCTCGGGGTGGTCTGCCACGGCCCGGCCGCGCTGCTCGCGGCGCGGAGCGAGGACGGCGGCTCGCCCTTCGCCGGGTACCGGGTGACCGGATTCACCAACGCCGAGGAGGCCCAGGCCGGCCTGGCGGACCGCGCTCCGTGGCTGCTCCAGGACCGGCTGGTCGGGCTCGGCGTGGACTTCGAGGAGGGCGAGCCCTGGGCGCCGCACGCGGTGGTCGACCGCAACCTGGTGACCGGTCAGAACCCGGCCTCCTCGGCCCTGGTGGCGACCGGGCTGCTGCGGCTGCTGAAGGACGCGGGGAAGTAGGAGCAGCCGGTCCGTGTGGTCGGGTGTGCGGTCGGTCGGGCGGGGGCGCGTCCTATCGATCGTGCCCGCCTCCCGCCCGAACGGGTGAGCAGCCCACGGCGGGTACGGCGCGGGCGGGTGCCCGCGCCGTACGGCCGTCCACGGGACCGGTCTTCGGGCTTCCCGTCCGGCCGGGCCCCGTCAGAGCAGGTCGTAGGCGGTGAGGGGGTGCCCTGCCCAGATCCGGCGGGCGGCCTGTTCCGGGTAGCGGACGGTCTCCGAGCGGGCGTCCAGGACGCGGGTGAGCTGCTGGTCCGGATCGAAGGCGGGCCACCCCGGGTCGCCGGTGGTGGCGAACCGGACCCAGGCCCGGCGCAGCTCCGCCGAGACCCGGACGGCCTCCGGCGGGGGCGGGTCGCCGAGCGACTGCCGCGCCGTCGGGCTGTCCAGGCTGCCGAACGCGAGCGGCACGTCCAGGCCGTGGCAGGCGCCGAGGACGCCGCCGAGCGCGGGGGCGGGCAGGGCGAGCTCGAAGAGGTACGAGGTGCCGCCGACGGCCGCGTTGGCCTCGGCCAGCCGGAGGGACGGCACCCGGAACAGGGCGTCGGAGCCGACGGCTTCGAGGAGTTCGGAGGGCGTCGCGCCCGGGAGGGCGGAGCGGTAGGCGTCCGGGCCGCCCGGCGTCGGCGCGAACGCCTTCAGCATGAGCCGCGCCTCCTCCTCGGTGAAGTCGCCGTGTCGGCCGCTGAGGACGCTGAACAGCCGGAACTCGTCCCGGGTGTGACCGACCAGCAGGTCCACGCCGGCGGTCAGCGCCGACCACGGGGAGCCCGGCAGGACCTCGCCGTCGACCACCGGGACGGTGGCGATGCCGCTCTGTGCCAGCCGGCCCCAGCGTGCGAGGTGGTCCGGCAGCGCGGCACCCAGCTCGGTGACCGCCGAGGCCAGGCGCCAGGGGTGCACCTCGGCCAGCGCGGCGGCGGTGGGGACGGTGCCGAGCAGCTTCGCGAGCTCGGCGGTGACCTCGGCGGCCAGTGCGGGCGTGCAGTGGTTGCCCGGCACCGAGTGGGCGACGGCCCGCCGGAACAGGCCGCGGGCCGGGTCCATCGCCAGCAGGGCGGCGACCGAGCCGGCGCCCGCGGACTGCCCGGCGACGGTCACCTGGGCCGGGTCCCCGCCGAACCGGGCGATGTTGCGCCGGACCCAGTGCAGCGCGGCGATCTGGTCCAGGAAGGCCCGGTTGGCCGGGGCACCCTCCAGCAGGGCGAAGCCCTCGGCGCCCGTGCGGTAGTTGACGGCCACCACGACCAGCCCGGCGGAGGCCAGGGCGGTCGGGTCGTACAGCGGGTCGCCGGCGGTGCCGGACATGAACCCGCCGCCGTGGATCCAGACCAGGACCGGCAGCCCGGCCGCGCCCGGATCGGGCGTGCAGACGTTGAGGGTCAGCCAGTCGGTGTCCTCGGACGGCTCGGCGGATCCTGCGGGCATCGGCCCGGACTGGGGGACGACGGGGCCGAAGGCGACGGCCTCGCGGACGCCGTCCCACGGCTCGGGCTCGGCGGGGGCGGCGAAGCGGAGGGCTCCGACGGGCGGCCGGGCGTAGCGGATGCCGCGGAAGACGGCGAGTTCCCGGCTTCCTTGCCGGTGTTGGTCCGGGTGCTGTTCCTGCTCGCGCCGCGGCTCCCAACGGCCGCGGACGAGTCCTTCGGTGGTGCGGACGACGGGCTGCTCCGACATGTGGACGCTCCTCCCTCGGAAGGCTTCCCACGTTATAGGTCAGATGTATTATGTCAAGCGTATGGAAAAGATTCCGCAGGGTCCGCGGCTTCCGCGGCGTGCGGGGAGAGTCCGAGGAGCCGCCGCCCATGCCCAAGCAGGTCGACCACCGGGAACGCCGCGAGACGATCGCCCGTGCGCTGTGGCGGGTCGTGGAGCGGCGCGGCGCCACGCACCTGACGATGCGCGAGGTCGCCCAGGAGGCGGGCATCTCGCTCGGGCAGCTCCAGCACTACTTCGGCTCCCGGGCGCAGATGCTCTCCTTCGCGATGGACTTCGCCGGCGAGCAGAGCGGGCTGCGGGTCGGCCGGGCGCTGGCGGAGCTCGGCGAACGGCCGCACCCGCGCGACGTGCTGCGGGCGATGCTGGTCGAGCTGCTGCCCCTGCACGCCGACGCGCGGGCGACCAGCCGGATGAGCGCCGCCTACGTGCTGGAGGCGCTGCACGACGAGGACGTCCACGCGCGGGCGCGCGGCGGACTGCTCCAGGGGCGGGCGATGGTCGAGCGGATCGTCCGGCAGGCGATCGCCGACGGGCAGCTCGCGGCCGACCGCGACCCGGTGGTGGAGACGGACCTGCTGCTCGCGCTCACCGGGTTCACCACGCTGCTGGAGCTGGACGTGGTCGCGCCCGCCGCCGTGCTCACGGCCGTCGACCGGCACCTGGACCGGCTGTTCGCGGCGCCGGGCGGTGCGGGTGGTCCCGTCGGGGGCCGGTGAGGGGGCGGCGGTCGGTCCGGGGCCCGGGACCTGGAGCGAGGCGTGGCAGGCTACCCGGGTAGCACCGCCGTCCGCGACCAGGAGCACCGCCATGGACCGACCCGCCGCCCTCCGACCCGCCGCCCTGCGCCTCGACGCCACCGCCTCCGGGCACCCGGCGGGCATCCTGGACGCCGCCGAGCGGGCCGAACGCCGGGGCATGGACCGGCTGGTGGTCGCCGAGACCGCGTACGACCCGTTCCTCCAGCTCGCCCGGGCGGCCGACCGGACCGAGTCGATCGAGCTGGCCACCGGCATCGCGGTGGCCTTCGCGCGGACCCCGATGACCCTCGCCTACCAGGCCTGGGGGCTGCACGCGGCCTCCGGCGGACGGGCCGTCATCGGGCTGGGCTCGCAGGTCAAGCCGCACATCGAGAAGCGCTTCGGGATGCCCTGGGACCGCCCGGCCGCCCGGATGCGCGAGTACGTGCACGCGGTACGGGCGATCTGGCACAGCTGGCAGACCGGCGAACGGCTGCGCTTCCGGGGCGAGTTCTACACCCACACGGTGATGACGCCGGTGTTCTCGCCGGACCCGGTCCCGTCCGAGGTGCCGCGCATCCTGCTGGCGGGTGTCGGGCCGCTGATGACCCGGACCGCCGGGGCGGTGGCCGACGGCTTCCTGAGCCACCCGTTCTCCTCCACCGCCTACCTGGCCGAGCAGGTGCTGCCGGGCCTGACCGAGGAACGGATCCGGGCCGAGGCGGAGGGCGCCGCGTGGACGGAGCGGCCGTTCGAGGTCGTCGGCAACGTGCTCACCGCCACCGGCCGCACCGAGGAGGAGCTGGCGGCCAACCGGGCCGCCACCCGCGAGCGGCTGGCGTTCTACGCCTCCACGCCGGCCTACCGCCCGGTGCTGGCGCAGCATGGCTGGGAGGGGCTCCAGGAGGAACTGCACACCCACTCGGTGCGCGGACGCTGGGCGGAGATGGCCGCGTTGATCGACGACGAGGTGTTCGACACCTTCGCGGTCTGCGGTCCGGTCGAGGAGGTCGCGGGGGAGATCCACCGCCGCTACGCGGGGCTGGTCACCCGGCTGTCCGTCAGCCTTCCCGAGGACGCCGACCCGGAGCTGGGCCTGGACGTCCTGGCGGCGGTGCGGGCACTGGGCCGACCGGAAGCGGGCGCCGGATGATCGAGATGGACAGCCGACCGGGCACGGGGTGATGAAGTCCGGGCAGATTCGTGCAACACGTTTCCGGTGGTGAGGGCGGGCGGCAGGATGCGGTGGCAGGCAGGGCCGTCCCGCGAGGATCGGCGGTCCCGGGACCTGCCGCGTTGTGCGGGGCCTGTCGTGCCGTACGGACCGTTGCGCCGTACGGCCTGTCATGCCTCGGCCACCCGTTGCCGATCGTGGGGGTGCCCGCGTGTCCGTGTCCGACAACCGTTCGGCCGACTACGACCTGGCGGAGCGCTGGGACCCCGGAGCGAAGGCGTACGTCGACGCCCTGGCCGACCCGGACGAGTTCCTCCGCGTCTGCGCCGAACTGACCGGCTTCGACGTGCCCGAGCTGCGCTCCACCGGCATGGCGGACGAGCACCACCGCACCACGCTGGCCCACCGGGTCCGCGACGAGCACGCCCTGGTCCACCTCTGGTACGTCGGCGCCTGGCCCGGCGAGGCGCCCTCCTCCGCCCGCGCCCACGACCAGGGGCTGGTCTGGCGGACCTTCCACGCCGTCCCGCCCGGCGTCGCCGCCCCCGGGCACGGCAGCTGGGCCGCCGCGCCCCGGGGCGCTGAGGTCCAGGGCGCCGAGGCCCGGGGAGGGGCGGAGCCGCCGGGAGCGGCCGGGACTTCGGGAGGGGCCGCATCGCGGGGCACCGAGGCGGAGGCGCCGGAGAACGGCGGTGCGGGCCGGTGAACGCCCGTTGGGACGCCGTCGTGGTCGGCGCGGGCTTCGCCGGGACACTGGTCGCCCACCGCCTGGGCGCGCAGGGCTGGCGGGTCCTCGTCCTGGAGGCCGGACGGGCCGCGCCCACCGGCGCCGAGGCCGCCACCGCCCACCGCGCGGCCGGCGGCGGACCGCCCACCTCGCCCTACCCGCACAGCCCCGAGGCGCCGTCACCCGACGTCACCGACCTCACCGGAAACCCGGACGGCGGCTTCACCGTCACCGGCCACCTCCGCCAGTACGGGCCGCTGCCCTACGCCAGCGGCTACCTGCGCGCCAACGGCGGCACCGGGCTGCTCTGGACCGGGCTCACCCCGCGCATGCACCCCGAGGACTTCCGCACCGGCGACCTCGGCCACGGCCGCAACTGGCCGATCGGCTACCACGACCTGGAACCCCACTACCGCGAGGCGGAACGGGAACTCGGCGTCGCCGCCGACGCGGAGGAGCAGCGCCGTGCCGTCGGACTGCCGATACCGGACGGCTACGACTTCCCGATGCGGGCCATCCCGGCCAGCTACCTCGACCGGCAGCTGGCCCGAGCCCTCGACGGCCGGACCGTCCGCGACCCCGCCGTACCCGGCCCCGCCCGGCTCGCCGTCACCGCCACCCCGCACGCCCGCAACGGCGTGCCGACCAGGCCCGGCTCCGCCGACGGGCCGCTCTGCGCGGGCAGTTCCAGCTGCGTCCCGGCCTGCCCGAGCGGTGCCAAGTACACCCCGCTGCGCACCCAGGCCCGCTGGGCCGCCGGGGTCGAACTGCGCACGGAGGCCGTCGTCAGCCGGGTGCTGGCCGACCCGGAGACCGGGCGGGCCCGGGGAGTCGAGTACCTCGCGGGCGGTACGACCCACCGGGTGACGGCGGACCTGGTCGTCCTCGCCGCCCACGCGATCGAGAACGCCCGGCTGCTGCTCCTCTCCGGTCTGGCCGACCGCAGCGACCAGGTCGGCCGGAACCTGATGGACCACCCGGCCCTGCTCACCTGGGGGCTGATGCCCCGACCGGTCGGCCCCTACCGGGGGCCCGGCTCCACCAGCGGCCTGGAGGCCTTCCGCTTCGGGCCCGGGCGCGACCGCCGGGCGCCGTTCCGGATCGAGATCGGCAACTGGGGCTGGTCCTGGGCGGGCGGCGCGCCGGAGGCCGAGGCGGCGTCGCTGCTCGCGGCGGGCCTCCGGGGCAAGGAGCTCCGGGAGCGGCTAGGTGACCGGCTGGGCCGTCAGTTCTCGCTCCAGTTCGAGCTGGAGCAGCCCGCCGACCCGGCCAACCGGGTCACCCTCGACCGGGACCGACGTGACCCGCTCGGCCTACCGAGCCCGGCCGTCCGCTACGACCTCTCGGAGTACATCCGCGAGGGCATGGCCTCGGCCCGGGCCGTCTCCGACCATCTGTTCGCGCTGCTCGGCGCCGAGGACCACACCGCCTACCCGGCGGCCGGATGGCCCGGACGGCTCGAACACCGGGGAACCGTCCACGGCTACCGGGGCGCCGGCCACGCCGGTGGCACCCACATCATGGGCGACTCGCCCGCCGACTCGGTGGTCGACCACTGGCAGCGGTGTTGGGAGCACCCCAACCTGTACGCCGTCGGCTGTGGCTCGATGCCCTCCCTCGGCACCTCCAACCCCTCGCTCACCATGGCCGCCCTCGCGCTGCGCAGCGCCGAGCAGATGCACCGTGACCTGGTGGAGCTGCACCGCCCGGCGGCCGTGGCGCCCCCGGCCGCCTCCTGTGTCCCTGTACCGCCCGTGTTCTCAGCCGAGTTGTCCCCGTCGCCGTCTTCGTCGCCCTTGCCGTCCTCGCCGTCCTCGCCGTCCTCGTCGTTCCCCTCGCCCTCGGAGCCCTCATGACCGGCCTGCCGCTGCCGCCCGTACCGGAGCCGTACCACCTGCCCTTCCACTACGGTGCTCTGCACAACATCGGTGTCGACTACCTGGTCGACCGCGCTCGGGCGAGCGAACTGCTCGCCAAGCGCCACCCCGGGCTGAACGTCGCCGCCTTCGACGGCGGGGCCTGTGTCTCGCTCAACTACCAGCTCTACTTCGCCCAGTATCCGAACGGCGGTGGAATCACCCAGGAGCTGGAGATCAACCTGATCGCCCATCCGGTCTTCGCCGAGGACCGGATGCCGGTGGTCAACTACGGCCAGTACGCGCGGGGTTACGACCAGACCAAGCTGCTCGGCATCGCGCGGCTGCACGTGCTCTGCGACAACCCGCTCGCCATCGACGCCGGGCGCCGGCTGTACGCCGAGCCCAAGCACCCGGGCTGGTTCGAGACCACCCTGCCCTCCCTCAACGCGCCCGACGTGCGCGAACGCTGGTCGGTCTCCTGCCGCCGGGCCGCCCTCGGACCGGACGGGCTGAGCCGCCACGACGAGGAACTCCTCGCCCTGGACGTGAACCTGGTCGGCCTCACCCCCGAATCCGTGAACAACACCCCGATCACCGGCTACGGCACCGACGACGAGGGCAAGCTGCTGGCCGGACCGCTCAACGTCTACCAGCCCTACCGCTACTACGCCTTGGACGACCGCACCGCCGACCGCGTCCGGCTCGACCTCGGCAACCCCGCCGAGGAGTCAGCCCGCGACCTCGCCCACCTGATCGCCGACGCCCCGGCGGCCGGGGTCTGGACCTACCAGTCCCCGCCGGTCGCCGCCCACAACCGTGCCTACTACGTCCGGTGACGGCCCCGGGATCGGCTCCCGTCTTCGCCCCGGGCGTCACCGCCGTACGGCGGGACGTCGCCCACGGCCGGGTCTGGTCGGCCATGCCCTACACCGTGCTCGCGGACGACGGCGACGCCCTGGCCCTCACCGCCCGCCCGGGGACGGAGAGCCTGGCCCCGGCCAGCTGGACCGCCGCCGCGCACGCCGGAAGCGACGCCCTGCGCCTGGACTGCATCGACGACCTCGTCTCCGGCCGGTGGGAACTCGACCGCTGGACCTGGCGCGACACCGTGGTGCTCAGCCGCTTCACCGCCGGAGCGCCGTTCAGCGTGCACCGCTTCCTGACACCCGACGGCCGGCCGCTGCGCTGGTACGTCAACTTCGAGCGCCCGTACCGCCGGACGGCCATCGGCATCGACACCCTCGACCTCTTCCTGGACCTCGTGATCACCCCCGATCTGTCGTCGTACCGCTGGAAGGACGAGGACGAGTACGCCCAGGCCCGGCGCCTCGGCGTCGTCGACGAGGCCACCCACCGGCAGCTGGACCGGGCCCGGGAGCTCGTCCTCGCCCAGCTGCGGGACCGCAGCGGGCCGTTCGCTCCCGACCCGGACGCCTGGACGCTCCCGCCGGAGAGCCCGCTGCCCACCCTCCCGGCCACCGCCCTCAGCACCCCTGCCGGAAAGTGGGACGAGGGCGGGTCGGCAGCCTGTTAGGGTCGCGCCCCTGCACGAACGACGGCGAGGGGGCAGACGTGACGGCCGCGGCGGACCCGACGGACGACATGGAGGCGCTCAAGCACCTGCACGACGGCGGCGACTACCGGCGGCTCGCCGAACGGACCTCGAATCCCGACGTCCTGCGCCGACTGGCCATCGGCGAGTACCCGTTCGTCTGGCACGCGATCGCCGACAACCCGGCCGCCCCCAGCGACCTGCTGGTCGCCTTGGCCGGGCGCCGGCAGCAGGTGTGGAACGACAATCGCCTCCTTCGCTTGCTCGCGGCTCACCCCGCCCTCACGGGCGAGGCATTGGACGGCTTGGTCGATCTCGTCGGGGACCGCCTGCGGGAGGGCGACCGCCCGTACGCGGCCGTCCTGGAG